>NZ_LKGQ01000017.1:0-101578 GCF_001401785.1 Pseudoalteromonas sp. P1-16-1b
AAGTGGTGGAGGGAGCTGGATTCGAACCAGCGAAGGCTGAGCCGTCAGATTTACAGTCTGATCCCTTTGGCCGCTCGGGAACCCCTCCAATGCAACGCGGCAGATAATAGCAAACTTCTTATTTAAGTAAAGAAAAAAGCTAAAGAAAATTCAAATTTAGCCGATAAATACTTATTAATTAGTTAAATAGGCTAAAGTCTATGCAGATTGGTGATTTGTTAATCACGGAGAGCCAGTTAAAAACGAGGCTTAATGAAAGTGTGCACGATAACCGCCGAGGCGAGTTTGCACTTTTATTAGCAATGCTCTCTCATGACGCGCTTGATTTTAGTGAGTTTCACTTACCTAAAAGTGATGCAAGTGGTTACCAAGCTGATGAAGAGACCTTGCGAAAGCAATTTGGTGCGGGCCCAAAGCAGCCATTAGCGCCAGATACCTTTAATATGTTAATTGGCAAAAATAACACGGAACTTTTAGCAAAAATGGGAAGCGCTATAGGGATGAGTGATATAAAGTTAACTCAGTGCTTAAAGCCTGAACCGTTAAATATTCGAGATGATAAAAATCATATTCCGCTTAACGTGATTGATAATTGTGAACTGGCGGTACGTCGGCGAATTAAAAACAGTGATATGCCGCTCTCAAATATGCAAATGGATGCCGCAGCATTTTATGATGATTTACAAAATGAAGCCCTCCACCAGCCATTACATTTGTTTAGTGCCTAATTAAATTACATTAAATGCTGTTTTTTAAGCGCCATTAGATTGTAATAAACTGTGTTTATATTAGTGGTTTTGTAGGTACTTTATTTTAATAACCGATTTAATATAAAAAAAGCATCCAAAATTTAAATGCAATTGCTATAATGGCGCAAATGGTATGACATTAAATGCCATTATCATTAAACCAAGGTAATTAGGAACGTAATGAAGAAAACATTCACGCTGAATCATGAGAAAATCAAATACCCTCGTATGGTTGATGCTGCAAAGCATGAAGTGAAAAAATATTTGAAAAGAGAACGTAATAAAACTTTACCTGTTGATGCCGACTACTGGGCATTTGATTGTAAGTTTGGTAACACGGCTGAAGAGGCCCAAGTGGTTCACGTTGCTGAAATTAACAATCACATCAGTGAAATTGAAAAGCAAGGTTTAACCTCTTTCTACTTAGAGATTTTAGCAAGACCTGCACAGCGTCAAGACTTCGATGAAGATGATGACGAATAAAACGCTAAGTTGCGTTTAGTGTAGTTTTTGAAAATGGGCCAAGTGGCCCATTTTTTGTGGTTGTTACTTATACACTATGACACTTTTTATACTTTTTATTACTGCCGCAAGGACAAGTATCATTGCGTTTCACTTTGATATCAGCAACCGGTGTGATCTCACCATCAAGGTATCGCCACTGTTCATCTTCTTTAATAAACTTTGAATGCTCAGCCAGCTCGCAATACAAGTCTTGATAAAAGTAATGGGCTTTAAACTTTACAAACCCTGTTTCATCATTATAACCAGAATCTAATACGGTTAAGTTTATAAAGCGGCAACTAGTTGCAAAGTCCTTAATTTCTGATAGTGAGTTTTCAGCTTGCTTTTCTTTTGCGTAACTTTCACGAACAAAAGCCGCGTTTTTAACCGCATATGCACTGTAGCGAGCACGCATAAGTTGCTCAGGTGTTTGTGGCTGTTTGGTTTTTAAATGAAAAGGTTCACAGCAATCAGCATAAAGTTGCTGACTGCCACAAAAACATAGTAGGGCGTTAGAGGTCATATTAAATGTACTGTGTATTAAAACGCTAGTTTACCAAGCTTATTGCGTTAGTGAAATCTCAGCTTGAGCGCTTTTTTTGCTAAAGCAATACAGCTTAGTGCGTGTATGGCTCAGATTTAATGATAACTGTGATAGTTGCTGATTATTTATTATGTCGGTCCAGGTGATCACCGCTGCAAAATTTCCATTGTGAAGTGCAGAACTTAAAACATACTCTATATTAACTAAATGTTTTTGGCGTATAACTAATAATTTACTGGTATCAATTGAACATGAATCAAGTAACGCTTTACTAGGTACATGGTCTGGCGCAATTAAAAGTGTCCATGCATTTAAGCTATTGTATTGGTGTAATACTTTTAATAATTCAAACGTCGCTGAAATCTCATCTTCAATTTGTACAACGTTAACACAATCAGATTGGTCATCTTGTTGGTAGCTCTTAACTGTTCTTACGGTAATAGGCTGTAACATAATCGTCTCACTCACTGGGTTTTTATACAGTACATGTATACAGTAGTTTATACAGTTGTTTGGTGCAAGTGTTTTTTGCTATTTTTTTGTACAGTTATTCAGCTGAGCACGATAATGAAACTATTTAAAAATAAATAGTTCATATATAACAATAGATTATAATTTTTGGGGATGAATACTTTTGACGGTAGCTTTTTAATCTATAACTAAATAAATCTTGAAATGCATGAGGTATACAGTAGTTTAAAAATTAAGCGTTGTTGCATTTAACTTATAAAACGCTTAATCAATTTACAGATAGAATGAGTTACTAGGTAGTAAAACTATTTTTCGTGACTTATAGGGATCAAATGTGAAAATTGTAACTGATGAATTTGTTCATATAAGCTGGCGGCATAACACTGGGCGTCTTTAAGTCGTTTGGTACTAATGTGTTTGCGTATATCGCTCATTGCCTCTATTGCTGGCTCATATCCTTGGCTACTAGCTAAGCTGAGCCACGCAGCCCCATGAAATACACTTTGTGGCACACCTTGGCCTTTAATGAAAAATAGCCCTAAGTAAAACTGTGCACGATAGTTTCCTGCCATTGCTGCTAAACGCATCCATTTTGCGGCTAAGGCGCCTTGTTCATTTTTAAGGTAATAAAGAGCTTTATTTAATGTGTCTTGATCGGTGTTTTTAGAGCTCGCAGGGGGATTTGCATCGCTTGGTTGCGTTACAAAAGAAAGAATGTTGTCTAATTGTTGCTCTAAGTCTTGGCCACTTGGTGTCGTTTTGATCATGCTACTTCGTTTGTTATTTTAATCACTTAGCTAGTTTAGTATATAGCAAGGTAAAATGTCCTGTAAAAAGTTATTTTTATGCTAAAATCTCGCCACTTTTTACAACCACAAGTTTATTATGCTCGAAGCCTTATTCAAAATCCGTGCAAATGATTCTTCGGTTCGCCGTGAATGTATTGCCGGTATGACTACATTTATTACGATGGTTTATATCGTATTCGTTAACCCAGCTATGCTTGCAGAAGCAGGCATGGACCAAGGTGCTGCCTTTGTTGCAACCTGTATTGCCGCTGCAATAGGGTGTTTTATTATGGGGTTGTGGGCCAATTATCCATTGGCATTGGCACCGGGTATGGGATTAAATGCATTTTTTACCTATGGCGTGGTGTTAGGTATGGGCTATAGCTGGCAAGCAGCGCTGGGCGCGGTGTTTATGTCAGGGTGTATATTTTTAATATTAAGCTTATTTAAGGTGCGAGAGTGGATTATTAATGCAATCCCCCTGGTGCTCAAACAAGCAATAGCAACCGGTATTGGTGCATTCTTGGCACTTATTGCGCTGAAAAGTGCTGGTATTATTGTATCAAGCCCAGCAACACTTGTGCAGCTAGGCGATATAACGTCACCGGGTCCGCTATTAGCTATTTTTAGTTTTTTTATTATTGCGGCATTACTTTATCGTGACTTTAAAAGCGGCGTGCTTATTAGTATTTTACTCGTTACCGCGATAGCAGTGTCGATGGGATTAGTTGAATATCATGGTGTTGTTGCAATGCCACCTTCAATAATGCCGACTTTTATGCAACTTGATTTTAGTGCTGCTTTTGAACTGTCTATGTTGAGTGTTATTTTTGCGTTTCTATTTGTTGATTTATTTGATACCTCAGGCACGTTGGTAGCGGTTACTCAAAAAGCGGGTCTAGCAGATAAAAACGGCAATATGCCGCGCTTAGGTCGCGCATTAAGCGCTGATAGCACTGCAACCATTGCCGGTGCAATGCTGGGAACTTCAACAACAACTTCTTATATAGAATCTGTAGCGGGAGTATCAGTGGGGGGCCGAACGGGCTTAACGGCTGTAGTTGTAGGTTGCTGCTTTTTATTAATGATGTTTTTTGCACCTTTGGCACAAATGGTACCCGCATACGCAACAGCAGGGGCAATCTTATATGTATCCGTTCTAATGCTACAAAACTTAAAGTTTGTAAACTGGGATGATATGACTGATGCAATTCCAGTGAGTGTTGTATTGTTAATGACTCCATTGACCTTTTCGATTGCACACGGTATTGCACTGGGTTTTATTTCTTATACAGCGGTTAAAGTACTGTGTGGTAAAAGAGATCAGGTAAGTATTAGTGTTTGGATTTTAACGGCACTGTTTATTATTAAGTTTGCATTTTTATCTTAATGCTTTTGTTAAATAGCTAGATTTAGTTTGGGTATGTAAATTTATATAGTGACCAAATTTCAGTTATAAAAAAGCCCATACAGTTGTATGGGCTTTTTTATTAGGTAATGGATTACCATTTCTTTTTCGGTGCAAACAGTACGTCTAAATCATCTTGCTCTTGTTCGTTCTTTTTCTTCAATGATGTAGCGTTTGATGCCTTTAATTCAGTGCTTATTGTTTCTAGATAGCCTTCAACTTCAACTCGTTTTGCAGTAATGTAATCATCATTAAATGACACACTGTTAAGTGTGGCAGCTG
The DNA here is from genome assembly GCF_001401785.1 of Pseudoalteromonas sp. P1-16-1b. Lineage (GTDB taxonomy): Bacteria > Pseudomonadota > Gammaproteobacteria > Enterobacterales > Alteromonadaceae > Pseudoalteromonas > Pseudoalteromonas undina. The sequence goes on from NZ_LKGQ01000017.1 coordinate 4,747, forward strand.
CTTTTTCAAAGTACTGCCTAGCAGAGCCTACCATACCGGCTGTTTGAGCTGCTAGACCACGTTTTATCTGGCTTTCAATGTTGATTCTTAGTTGTAGCTTCTCAAGGCGTTTGTCTTCTGCAATAAACGCTTGGCTGTCAACTTTCCCTTTGTTGTGCTCAGAACGGATAATAGTACGGAGCTTTTTTATACCCTGTATTAGTGATATCAGTTGCTTGTCATTACCTGGTAAAACAAAACCATCCGAGCCGTCTTGAATCGGATTTTGTAGTCGCTCTTTTGCTTCTTTTAAGCGGTTTTTTAGTCCGCTACCACCGCTTGAAATAGACACCATATTACTTAGCGCATCATGAATACGACGTTGTAATATTCGCTGAGTTGCTTCTGAAAGTGGGATATTAGCGCTATTCATTAACGCCTCTTCAGTTTCTTCAATGATAGCTTTTTGTTTTGTTAGCTCTTTACGTCGTTCAGCTTCTTGTTTTTCTTTGTGTTGTTGAACAGCACTAACCCACAGTGCAATGACGATAAGCGCAACAATTAATACAATTATAATGGAAACGATCATGTTATAATTCTCAAATTCTTAACCTTATTATCTAATCTTACATTAAATATATAAAAGGTGGGAAACTTTGCGCCGATTAACTAAAAAAAACACCATGCATAAAGCGTTTAAATCTTAATGTGTTATGTTTTGTTTGCTGATAATCATTGCTATCTCAACTTTATTTATTGTGTTAACCTGAAATTTCAATAAATTAATTGTTACATTGTGTAACCTTAATCAGCCTTTTATATAGTTACCTATTAATTAGGGTGCGCTTTTATCTGTCAATGTGAATTATAACGAAACTACATAGCCATGAAATTACAACAACTTAGATATATCGTAGAAGTTCAAAATCATAAATTAAATGTTTCAGCTACCGCTGAGAGTTTATTTACCTCCCAGCCTGGTATTTCTAAGCAAGTACGTATGTTAGAAGATGAACTAGGTGTACAAATTTTTGGCCGTAGTGGTAAACATTTAACTCACGTTACAGGTGCTGGCGAAGAAATCATTAACATATCGCGAGAAATACTCTCAAAAGTTGAGGGCATTAAAGCGGTTGCTAATGAACATACGCTGCCCGATCAAGGTAAACTTAATATTGCGACTACGCACACCCAAGCACGTTATGCGTTACCAAGCGTAATTCAAGGCTTTACCCAAAAATACCCAGCAGTGTCACTGCATATGCACCAAGGTACGCCGCAGCAAATATCGGATGCAGCTGCGCGCGGTGATGCAGATTTTGCGATTGCTACTGAAGCACTGCACTTATATTCAGATTTAGTTATGTTGCCTTGTTATCACTGGAATCGCAGTATTGTGGTTGCTAAAGATCACCTCCTTGCGAAAAAAGTCGATAACTTAACGGTGGCAGATATAGCGCAGTATCCTTTGATCACTTATGTATTTGGTTTTACTGGTCGCTCAGAGCTTGATAAAGCATTTAACGCCTATGGGCTTGAGCCACATATTGTATTTACCGCAACCGATGCCGATGTTATTAAAACGTATGTGCGCCTGGGATTAGGTGTCGGTGTGGTTGCATCTATGGCAATTGATCAGGTAAACGACAACGACTTAGTGTGCATTGATGCTAGCCATTTATTTGAAGCAAGCACCACTAAGATTGGTTTTAGAAAAGGTAGCTTTTTACGTACCTACATGTATGACTTTATCGAACGTTTTGCACCGCATTTAACCAAAGAGCGAGTAGAGCGAGCAAGTTTGCTGCGTAATCAAGACGATGTTGATAAATTATTTGCTGATATCGAATTGCCAGTTAAATAACCGCCATAAACAGTAATGAAAAAGCCGCTTAGTTTTGCAACTAAGCGGCTTTTTTTTATGCTATCTAATTAGCACTCGATAATGTTAACAGCTAATCCACCGCGAGCGGTTTCTTTGTATTTTGTTTTCATATCGTTACCGGTATCGAGCATGGTTTTAATTACTTTATCAAGCGATACTTTTTGTTCTCCACTACCGCGAATAGCAAGACGAGAAGCATTAATTGCTTTAATAGCGCCCATTGCATTACGCTCAATACAAGGTACCTGCACTAAGCCGCCCACTGGATCGCAGGTCAATCCTAAGTTATGTTCCATGCCAATTTCAGCGGCATTTTCTACGTGTACCACGTTACCACCAACAATTTCAGTCAGCGCACCAGCAGCCATTGAACAGGCAACACCAACTTCACCTTGGCAACCCACTTCAGCACCTGAGATAGAGGCATTTTTTTTGTATAAAATACCAATAGCGGCCGCGGTTAATAAATACCGAGTAGCAATGTCGCGATCAACTTCTTTGATAAAAGTATGATAGTACATTAATACGGCTGGTAGGATACCAGCTGCACCATTTGTTGGTGCAGTAACCACACGACCGCCTGCTGCATTTTCTTCATTCACTGCTAATGCGAATAAATCAACCCAATCCATAGCACGAAGTGGATCGTTACTCACTTCTACATTGAGCTTTAAATATAAGCTTGGTGCACGGCGTTTTACTTTCAAACCACCAGGTAAAATACCTTCGGTACGCATACCACGTTCAATACAGGCTTTCATTACTTGCCAAATATTAAATAATTCATCTTTTATGGCTTCTTCACTGCGTAAGGTTTTTTCGTTTTTCATCATTAACGTTGATACGCTGTAACCCGACTCTTTACACATTTCGAGTAATTCTTTAGCCGTTCCAAACGGGAACGGGGCAGGGTTTTCTTCGCGAATATCTAAGGCCGCTTGTTTTTCTTTTTCAAACTCTTCATCTGTAACAATAAACCCGCCACCAATAGAGTAGTAAACTTTGCTATATACTTTTTCGCCATTGTTATAGGCAATAATTTCCATTGCGTTGGAATGTTTAGGGAGTGTTTTTCTACGATGAAAAACAATAGCGCCTTGTTTAGGGAATTTAGCTTTATGAGTTTGGTTTAGATAAATAACCTGCTCATTTTCTATTTTTGCTAAAATATCGTCCACTAAATCGGCATCAATGGTTTCAGGGTCATAACCGGCTAGGCCAAGGATCACTGCTTTTCCCGAACCATGACCAACACCTGTTTGCCCCAGTGAGCCGTAAAGCTCTACTTTTACATCGGTTACATTTGCTAATAGTTGTTGCTCATCTAGGTCATTAACAAATAAGCGTGATGCACGCATTGGGCCGACGGTATGTGACGATGAGGGGCCAATACCAATGCTAAACATGTCAAATGCACTGATCATAATGTGTGTCTCTACTTAGTTTTCTCAGCATTAAGCTGTTCTTTGAACGGTCGACTATAATAACGTGGAAATGCAGGTGTGTAACCCTTATTAGCAAAGATTTAAACTGGTATGGCGAGTTGTTTTGTAAAGTTTTTAATAATGCTGGCTGTGGCACCCCACAAAAGCCCGTGAGGAGTGATAAAGCCATTTAAAGTTAGGGCTTTTCCATTACGTTCAAAGGGGATTGGTTGCCAATTAGCTTCGTTGTTCAGTGCTTTTATAGAGAGTAAAAAGCTGGCTTGTACTTCGTTATGATCGTTCTCCCATACCGTTTCTTTTTTAATTAAGCCCACAAAAGGACGTATAGTAAATCCAGTAAGGGTAGAGTATTCCGGCAGCTGGCCTAAAACTTGAACATTATGCGGGGGAATGTTTAGCTCCTCATGTAATTCACGCAGTGCCGTGGTGCGCAGGTTAACATCATTAATTTCAAATTTACCACCCGGTAAACAAATCTCCCCAGGGTGGTGATGTAAATAGGTTGGCCGCTTACACAATAAAACATGTGCTTCGTTATCTATATCAATCAAAGGTAGCATCACTGCACTGGTGCGCTTTTTTTTATTATCTTTGAGCTGATCCACGGCTAAACTGCGGTTTAATTGAAAACGAGCCGAAATGGTTTCACTATTCAAAGCGACCTTCATTTAATATAGGGAGTATTTTATTTACTTTATCGTATGTTTCTTGATATTCCAATTCGACTTTTGAATCAGCAACAATGCCACCGCCAGCCCAACAATGTATTTGCTGATGATGAGTAACTAAAGTTCGAATGGTAATACTGGTATCCATATTACCGCAGGCGCTAATATAGCCAATAGAGCCACAATAAATACTGCGTCTGTGTGGCTCCAGCTCTTCTATTATTTCCATTGCGCGCACTTTTGGTGCCCCGGTAATAGACCCTCCAGGGAATGCAGCTTCAAGTTGATCGACTGCTGTTTTTCCTTCATCAAGGATGGATGTAACTGTACTTACCAAATGGTGTACTGCCGGAAAGCTTTCAATAGCAAATAAAGAAGGTACAACAACAGAGCCCGGTTTTGCGACTTTACCTAAATCATTCCGTAACAGATCCACTATCATTACATTTTCAGCACGGTCTTTACTGGAGTTTGCCAGTAATGTGGCTTGTTTGGCATCTTCTAAAGCATCGGCTTTACGTGGTAGCGTGCCTTTAATAGGTTTTGTTTCTACCTTGTTGTCGTGCACTGCAATAAAACGCTCGGGTGATATTGATAAAATAGCGCCTTGCGGATGATTTATAAAACTAGAAAAAGGCGCTTTATTGGCCTGCGTTAATTTAACATAGGCCGCCCAAGGAGACCCTTGGTAATGTGCGCTAAAACGCTGCGCTAGGTTAATTTGATAACAATCACCACTTTTTAAGTATTCTTCAATCGCGACAAACTTTTCGCTATAACTCCTCTGACTCATATTTGACTGCCACTGTGATGTAAGCGAAAAGCTTTCATGTTTAGGTGGTTGCGCTAAATATTGCTGATACAGCGAGAGACGATTTACATTGGGCTGCGAAACATAAAACCAACTATCCAGTTGTTTATCGTAAATGAGTGCATCAAGGTAAAGTCCAACGGCCATTTGCGGTAAATCAATGTCGTTAAGAGCGTTGCTTGGTAGTTGCTCTATGGTACGCCCTAAGTCATAACCAAAATAACCAAGCCAGCCACCGTTAAAGGGTAAATTGTGGGCGGCTTTTGTTGTATCGAGCTTTGCTAATTCATCGTTCATTATTTCAAAGCAGCTTTTAGCACTCGCTTGGTTATTAAAAACGGTTAGATTATTTTTAACTTCCAGAGTGCTTTGAGGCTCAATAGCAATTATGTCAAAACGACTGTTAATGTGATCGCTATCACCCGAATCTAGCAAAATGGCGTAGGGCAAATGAGCAAAATGCGAAAATACCTCTATACAATTTTGTGATATGGCTAATTCAACACAATTTTTTTTATTGTTTAGCATTTACTATCCCTTTAAGAACTGGCTCGAAACGGGCTGGGAGGGTATCATAAGTCAAATTTATTTGGCAGCGTTTAGTGAGCGCTGTGGTTGAAAACAGTTCGAACCACCGTCACGGGTTTGATATCGCTTACGTGCAGCGTGCGTAACAACAACTTAAGGAACCACTATGAGTACAATTCGTCAGCAAGACTTTATTGATAGCATTGAAGATGCTTTGCAATATATCTCGTTTTACCACCCTCTTGATTTTGTTCAAGCGCTAGAAAAAGCGTATAACAAAGAGCAAAGCAAAGCCGCTAAAGATGCGATTGCACAAATCTTAATTAACTCGCGTATGTCGGCAGAAGGTAAGCGTCCGCTGTGCCAGGATACTGGGATCATCACCTGTTTCGTAAAAGTAGGTATGGATGTTAATTGGGATAAAACCGACTTAACAGTACAACAAATGGTTGATGAGGGGACGCGTCGTGCGTACTTAAATCCAGATAACCCATTGCGTGCATCGATTGTTGCCGACCCTGCGGGAACACGTAAAAATACTAAAGATAATACGCCATCAGTGGTACACATTGACTTAGTTGCAGGCGATAAAGTTGAAGTGATGGTGGCTGCTAAGGGTGGTGGCTCAGAGAACAAAAGTAAAATGGTGATGTTAAACCCATCTGACGATGTGGCCGAGTGGGTAGAAAAAACGTTACCAACAATGGGGGCGGGTTGGTGTCCACCAGGTATGCTAGGCATAGGTATTGGTGGCACTGCAGAAAAAGCAGCGGTAATGGCGAAAGAGTCATTAATGGATCCGGTTGATATTCATGAACTCATTGAGCGCGGCGCAGAAACAACAGAAGAAAAGCTGCGTTTAGAAATTTTTGAACGTGCGAATAAATTAGGTATTGGTGCGCAAGGTCTTGGCGGTTTAACCACGGTTGTTGATATTAAAATTAAAACGGCGCCAACTCACGCGGCTTCAAAGCCAGTGGTTATGATCCCAAATTGTGCTGCTACGCGCCACGTTCACTTTACGCTTGATGGTTCAGGCCCTGCGAATTTAAAAGCACCTAAATTAGAAGACTGGCCAGAAGTGACATTCGAAGTCGGTGAGGGCACACGCCGTGTTAATTTAGATACCCTTACTAAAGAAGACACTAAAGAATGGAAAATGGGTGAAACCGTTTTACTCTCAGGTACTATTTTAACGGGTCGAGATGCTGCTCATAAGCGTCTGCAAGATATGATCAACTCAGGGGAAGGTTTACCTGAAGGTGTTGATTTTGATAACAAGTTTATTTACTACGTTGGTCCTGTGGATGCAGTAGGCGATGAAGCAGTAGGTCCTGCTGGCCCGACAACGGCTACTCGTATGGACAAATTTACTGACATGATGTTAGAAAAAACAGGCATCGTGGGAATGATTGGCAAAGCTGAGCGTGGCCCTGCAACGGTTGAGTCTATTAAAAAGCATCAGTCAGTGTATTTAATGGCTGTAGGCGGTGCGGCTTATCTAGTATCTAAAGCAATTAAAAAAGCACGTGTTGTTGCCTTTGAAGATTTAGGTATGGAAGCTATCTACGAATTTGAAGTAGAAGATATGCCAGTAACGGTTGCCGTTGACAGCGAAGGTGAAAATGCTCACACCCAAGGTCCTGCAATTTGGAAAGCAAAAATTGAAGAACTAGACAGTAAAATGAAGTAAGTTTTCTGTATAAACAGCAATCATAAAAGCGAGCACCCCGTGCTCGTTTTTTTATTTTTAAAATTTGCAGATACTTAAACACCTCAGACCAGTTTATACTGCGCAGACAGATATTATATAACCCATTGTATTTTATGATGTAGTGTTCTTTTTCAAGATGTACTATTAAGTTTACATATAAATTCAAAGTGACGTTCACGTAAGCGTAAACTTTAATCGCGATGACGTTTTTAGCTTTTATACTTAATAACATAATTATTATTAAATTTTTTATGCTTATTTATCGCGATAAACCGTTTTATTTTTCTATTGAGTGCGGTTTATTTGGTTTATCTACTCATAGTGTGGCGAACCATCAACTGAAGTGATAAAGTCTCATCAATTTGTAGCGTGCTTGCCCAAAAGGGCCCATTATTTTCGGAGTATTTAAAGTGGTTGTATTTAATCAAGTTGAATTTGATAACCATGAACAAGTGGTTTTTTGTTCAGACAAAGCGTCTGGTTTAAAGGCCATTATTGCGGTACATAACACAAACTTAGGCCCAGCTGTAGGCGGTTGTAGAATGTGGGATTATGCCAACGATGAGGATGCAGTATACGATGTACTGCGTCTATCAAAAGGGATGACCTATAAAAATGCTGTGGCACGCTTGCCATTTGGTGGTGGTAAGTCAGTTATTATTGGTAATGCAAAAGAGATCAAGTCTGAACAGCTATTCCGTGCATTTGGTCGTCATTTAGAGCGTTTAAATGGCAGTTACTACTCAGCAGAAGACGTAAACATCACCTGTGATGATGTTGCCTTAATGAACAAAGAAACAAATTACGTGCTAGGCCTTGAAGGCAAAAGTGGTAACCCATCGCCATTTACAGCTTACGGCACGTTTTTAGGTATGAAAGCAGCGCTTCATCATCAGCGCGGCATTCAAGATTTTTCAGGCATTAAAGTAGCTGTGCAAGGTTTAGGTGCAGTAGCTTATGGATTATGTAAGCACTTGGCTGAAGCTGGTGCAGAATTATTTGTTACTGATATTAACCAAGCAGCGGTAGAGCGTGTAGTCAACGATTTTGGTGCAACAGCGGTTGGTATTGATGAAATATACGACTTAGATGTTGATGTATATGCGCCTTGTGCGTTAGGTGCCACTATTAATGACACAACGATCCCTCGTTTAAAAGCAACAATTGTTGCAGGTTGTGCAAATAATCAGCTTGCAGAATCACGCCATGGTGAAATTTTACGTGAAAAAGGTATTTTATACGCACCAGATTATGTAATAAATGCGGGCGGTATTATTAACGTGTATTACGAAACAGCGCCTGAAGGTTACAGTAAAGAGGCGTCTAATAAACACGTAGAGAAAATTTTCGATACATTAAGCGAAATCTTTACCCGTAGTGAAAAAGAACAAAAATCAACGCATTTAATTGCTGATGAGCTTGCTCAAGAAATTATTGAAAACGGACTTTAAGTTTTTTATTTAGTTCAACTAAGGAGCGAATATCGCTCCTTTTTTTATGCCTATATAAGACTTTGGTATAACTACACCCAAAGCATCATTTTAGTTAATGCGAATATAGGCAAAGCGAGGTAAAATTTTACTTTTGCTCTGTGTATAATTTATGTCTTCTGCCGATTTATCTCTTCGGGCTATTGATTTTGATCAGTGGCCGCGCAAACAACATTTTGAATTGTTTCAAAACTTCACTCAGCCTTATTTTAATGTGTGTGTAAGACTCAATGCTAAAAAGCTATATACCGTGTGTAAGCAAACTAATAGTGCTTTTTTTCATGGTTATGTTTATTGCTTATTAAAAGCATGTTATGAGTATGAGCCGATGATGCTGCGTATTGTTAATCAAAAACCTTATTATTTAAACACCATGCGCGCGAGTGTTGTTGAGCTTGCCGATGATGACTCGTTTCGCTTTAGTTATTTTAAACAGCAAAACTCGTTAAATGAGTTTGCTAATAAAGCAAAAGCGATTAGTCATGAAGCAAGGTTAAACCCGCTGTTTTCTGATGCCTTTGCAGCAACTGAAGGACAAGCAGATTTAATTCACGTTTCTGTTTTACCTTGGTTAAACTTTAGCAGCTTTTCGCATGCGTTTACCCAGGGCCAAAGCTGTGGCATCCCTAAATTTGTGTTTGGTCAATACAACCCCGATACAGGCGAAATGCCACTATCAATTGATGTCCATCATGCGTTATTAGATGGACTACATGTGGCTAAGTTCATCCAACGATTGCAACATACATTTGATAGTTTGAGTGATAATACTTAATGAAAAAGTTGTAAATCTTATGTTATTATTTGTTGGTGATGTTTTCTAATTAAATTTTCACCTTGAATTTACTCAAATATAAAAACTAATAATTATAAAGGCAGTGTCTGATGAATCGCTTGGTGATTTTATGTTTCTTGTTGGTGATTTTTACCGTTAATGCTCAGCAACAGACTCGGCTGCCGTTGCGCGATTATTTTTTTGAAACGTGGAATACCCGTTCGGGCCTTCCTCACAATAGCATTAATAGCCTTGCACAAACACAAGATGGCTATTTATGGGTAGGTACTTGGGAAGGGCTTGCCCGCTTTAACGGTCAAGAATTTAAACTATTTACCCGCTCAGAAATTACCGATTTGCCTGACTCAGGCGTACGTGCGCTTACCCCCACATCCGATGGCGGCTTACTCATAGCCGGAGCGCGCGGCGGTATTAGTTTATATCAGCACCGACAATGGGACACTCAACCTAATGCCCAAGCAATGGTTAATCACGTATTTAAGAGTAAAAACGAGGATTTGTGGTTGGCACTTGAAAATGATGGTGTGTTTTATCGACCTGCCAAAAGCACTCAAGATATCCCAATAATACAAAACGTCAGTGCTTATAGAATAATTGAAGATAAGCAGGGCACTATATGGGCTGCAACCAGTGATGGGCTGTATAAAATAGTTAACTACACGGCTACATTGATGACTCCACATCATGGTTTGCCAGATGCACCTGTATATACTCTATTGATTACCCGTGAAGGACGCCTTGTTATTGGTAGTGAAAGAGGTGCGCGAGTATTAAATGGCAATGTGTTCGAGTCACCCCATCCACAGCTTAGTGCTGAGTCGATTTCTAGTTTATTAGAAGATAACCATGGTGATTTATGGTTTGGCACTATTAATAAAGGGGTATTTAGGCTTAGTGTTGATGGCATAGAACAATTAGATGCTAAAAATGGCTTACCTGCAAACCGCATATTGTCATTATTGCAAGACAGAGAAAACAGTATTTGGGTAGGTACCAACGCGGGTGTATTTAGATTAAGAGAAGCCCCGTTTTCATCGTGGGGAAAAAAGCGAGGCTTATCTAGCGACTACGTACGCACGGTACTTTCACATTCTGATGGCAGTTTATGGATAGGCGGGAGTACAGGCTTAGATCGGTTGCAAAATAATAAAATTACCCAAATTAAAGGGACTAAACAAGGCTCTCCTTATTCAGTATTGAGCTTACTTGAACAAAGCCAAGGTGATGTTTGGGTCGGTACTTATACTTCAGGTGTGTTAAAGGTGGTGAATAACGAGCTTGTACCTTACTTAAATCGTGATAATGGCCTTGGTAGTAATGAAGTACGCTCGTTACTTTTTGATTCAAAAAATCGTTTATGGATAGGTTCAGCCATGGGGTTAACGCGAGTTAATACCGACGGCAGCTTAGACCAATTTACTAATGAGAAAGATTTACCGAGTGGCTTTATTCTAGCTTTGAGTGAAGATAAGAGGGCAAATATTTGGATAGGCACTGGCAATGGCGTAGTAGTTTACAATACCCAAACGGATAAATTTAAACCAATTCAGTTCCCTAAAGCGTTTTCGGCTAAATATGCGTTTGGCTTTTATATTGACGATAAATATACCTGGATGGCGACCGATAGAGGTTTATTGCGTTATCAACATTCAAATGGCCATATGACTATTTTAGGGAGGGAGTTAGGATTACCGGTTGATAAGCTTTTTCAAATTGTTCCCTTTAAAGATTCACTTTGGCTATCAAGTAACCGTGGCATTATTGAAGTTAATTATAAGCAGGTTAATCAGCTACTAGACTCAGCTACAAAAGGTAGTCAGACGCTAGCTTTTCAATTATACGATGAGGGCGATGGCATGCTCAGTGCGCAAGCCAATGGAGGGTCAACGCCTTCGGCTACAGCGCATTCAGATGGTACTATTTGGTTTGCCACCGCAAAAGGGGTGAGTACGGTTAAACCCGCGCGATTAAAAGAAGCCACCGAGATACCGTTACCAACTATTGTAGAAAGTTTCTCTGTAGATGGTAAACCCATGTTATTGCCTGTTGATGGTGACACACTTGTTTTGCCACCTGGAGTTACACGGCTGTCGTTCCATTATGCGGGCTTAAGTTTTATCATGCCGCAGCGATTAAACTTTCAAACAAAAATGAAAGGCTTTAACGATGAATGGGTTGATCGTTTTCATATTGCAACAGCTGAATATACTAATTTACCCGCGGGGAAATATTCATTTGCAGTGCGTTCTGCCTATCCTAATACCGATTGGCAGCAAAATGACAAAGTGATTCATTTTGAAATTCAATCGCATTTTTGGCAAAAAACCAGCTTTAAGCTAGTGGTGTTTTTTATTTTTGTGGTTGTCATATATAGTGCATATCGGTATCGCTTGTATCGCTATAAGCAGGTAGAAAAAGAGCTAACTAGCCGAGTGGTGAAGCAAACCCAAGCACTGCAAGAGCAAGCAAGTGCCTTTGCTTATCAAGCTACCCATGATCAGCTCACCGACTTACCGAATCGCCGGGCATTTGATGGTTGGCTGGCCGACAACTTTACAGATTTTAAAGCGCGTAATACTCCGCTTGCGATTGCCATTATGGATATTGACCACTTTAAACGCATTAATGATGGTTGGTCTCATTTGATTGGCGATCAGGTTATATGTGAAGTCGCCAATATTCTTAAAGCGCATTGTGAAGGCGAGCAAGAAGTGGCTCGTTGGGGCGGTGAAGAATTTACATTTGTATTTCCTGACATGAATACTGTGCAAGCACAGCAATTATGTGAACAATTACGCAAAGAAATTGAAAGCAAAGACTTTTCGTCTATTGCTCAAGGGCTTAGCGTAACCGTGAGCTTTGGTGTTTCTGACTCAGATAATGTCGATGATTACGATCGGTTATTATCTCGTGCTGATCAAGCTTTATACAAGGCAAAAAACAATGGCCGAAATAGGGTTGAGTGCATAGCTTCCTAAAAAGAGCTGCTTTAATGCGTTAAATCGTTTTTTCCGACAGCTTTTATCATATAGATAATTTCAACTTCTTTATTATTTGTGTAGGTTAAATTAATTCATTAAGTAATTATATGTAAGCATAAGTAATATTAATTAACTTTATTTTAATTTGGGTGCTATACCTTGTGTACCCATTAAGGGTTTTTTTGCTTTTTACTTAAGGAATATAAGATGAAAAACAAGATAATTAATATTACATTCGCAAGTCTTCTAGGGGCCTCACCCGTGGTATTAGCAGAAGGCGATAAGCATGATGACTTTTTGTTTACTAAACAGGCTTTAGCATCACTCAAGCTTAACTCTTTACTGACTATTGATGATACGCAATTTGTGTTTAATGACTCATTATTAAACGAAGATTGGGATAACTTTTTTTCTTTGCATGCGTCAGCAATTGAAGATAAAAAAGAGCTCATTTTACACTGGGCAGGTTATACCAGTATTAATCCAAAAGTAATTTTAGCGCTGATAGAGCAACAAAGTGGCTTACTTTCAAACCCAAATGCTGATATTGAGAACCCTTTAGCTGGTATAACAGACAAGCGTGGTTTTGATGCGCAAGTAAAAGACGTAGTGATGAAATTAAGTCAACGCTTTTATGCATATAAGCAGTGGCAAGAGTCACAAGATAAGTTAAAAAAACGAAATCAGGCAACCCAAACTACGAGTAGCACAGCTGCAACTGCGGCTCTAGTAAGTCTGTTTGCAGATAGCGATAGACTGGCATCAAACTCTAAAAATAATCAACAGACTTTGACTGAGTTTTTAGCTACGTTTGACCGTGTATTTCCTAGTAACACTAGTCAATTGCAACGTTCATTGAATAGTGTAGATCAAAATAATGAAAAACAACTTTTAGCCGCTAGTTTTGAAATGAACTTACCGTGGCCGTCTGGCTATTGGTACAGTGGTGGCGCTCACTCAAATACAGGTTCTGGCTACCCATACTCATCACTTGATTTTAACAATGGCTCTGGTGGCTGGGGCGCTAATACTCCTTTTGTTCAAGCTGCGCATGGCGGAACGGTAACTCGCTTTTCTTCCTGCAATATTCGAGTAACACACGCCAGTGGCTATTCAACCAACTACTACCACATGTCAAACCTTCAATATAGCAGTGGTGATTATGTTCAACCTGGTGCATGGTTAGGTCGCTATGCAAATAATTATAATCAAGCATTGTGTGAGGGCGGCCAATCATCAGGTCCTCATGTTCATTTTACTTTATTGTATAATGGACAACAGGTTTCTCTGCATAATAAATATATAAGTGAGCATCGGATTGATGTTGGCTCAAGTAATTATGACACCAACTGTAATCGTTTCTATTTTGAACGATATGGCTATCGTACATGTGCATGGCAGCCTTTGTATCGCTAGCATGATATAAATAAACAAACAGTTCACTTGTTAAAGAAAAGGCCACGCTCTAACAGATGTGTGGCTTTTTATTTAGTGTTAAATAATTGAATTCTAGTTTTATGGACCAATTAATACTGTATAGATAATTATAGGGCTATTAAATGGTAAACGGATTATTGATTTTCTTACTTTTTGCGTTTGTCGTTATTTTTTGGCGTTGGCCTGATATTCAAAATACTCTGTGGCGCCGTAAATACAGTCATTTATCATTAAGCCCACAACAGCATGCGCTGTTGCTGCGGGCTATGCCAATTTATAACAAAATGACTGATGCAGATCGAGCCAAGTTGGCTCGTCATATTGTGTGGTTTTTAAATGAAAAGCGCTTTGTTGGCTGTGATGGGTTGCAACTAACTGAAGCAATGAAACTCATTATTGCCGCCGATGCTTGCTTGCTGGTACTAAATAAACCTTGGCCTTTGTATAAAAACGTGAAGGAAATTTTACTCTATCCCAGCGCCTATTATGCGCCTCAATCAAGTCGCGATAACGCAGGGCTTGTTAGTTTTCATAATACCGTAAGGCAAGGTGAATCATGGCCAGGAGGCACACTGGTGCTGAGCTGGCATGATGTGCTTGAGGGTAACCGCTTACCCAGTGACGGGCATAATTTAGTGTTTCATGAGTTTGCGCATCAACTTGATCAAGAGACCGGTAAAACCACCGGCACGCCATTACTTACATCACAGACTCACTATCAACAATGGGGCAAGGTATTTAGCCGAGCGTTTTCGCAGTTAAAAACACACGTTGCTTATAACATGCCGCATGTTATTCATAGCTACGGAGCCACAAATGAGGCAGAATTTTTTGCGGTGATCACCGAAACGTTTTTAGAAAAACCCGCAGATTTACGCCGCGATGACCCTGAAATTTACCGTTTGCTGGTAGATTTTTATCAATTTGATCCTATTGTTTGGCATTAATTTTATGCACTTCATCCTATTACGCTGGTAACTTGCTAGCGTTTTTGTTGCAATCATGTAATAGAGCAACACACAGCAACAATAATAAGTGAGATAAGCATGAAGAAAATGCTGCAAACAGCGCTTGCGTTATCAGTTTCATTGGCATTGGGTCAAGTACACGCAGAGCAAACAGATGAAAAAAAATGGCAAGTTGATTCACCAAAAGGGCAATTTGTAGATGCTTCCATTAGTGTAGAGCAAGGCACATGGATGAATGTAGATATAAGCCCTGATGGAGAAACCTTAGTATTTGACTTACTGGGCGATATTTACACTATGCCAATGAGTGGTGGTAAAGCCACTCAAATAACCTCAGATATCGCATGGCAAATGCAGCCGCGTTTTAGCCCAGATGGTAAACATATCGCATTTACCTCAGATCAGGGGGGCGGTGATAATATTTGGGTTATGGACGTTAATGGCGAGAATCAAACTGCAGTAACGGACGAAACGTTTCGTTTACTTAATAGCCCGGCATGGAGCCCTGATGGCGATTATTTAGTTGCACGTAAGCACTTTACCGCCAGTCGTTCTTTGGGCGCGGGTGAAGTTTGGCTTTATCACAAAGCGGGTGGTAAAGGGGTACAACTGACTAAACGTGAAAACGATCAAAAAGATTTAGGTGAGCCGATGTTTTCACCTGATGGCCGTTATGTTTATTTTTCTCATGATGCCACCCCAGGTAAAACCTTTCATTACTCAAAAGATTCGGTTGCGGGTATTTATAAAATTAAGCGCTATGATCGTGAAACCGGTGAAATAGAAACGATTATTAGTGGTATGGGTGGGGCAATCAGACCAACTCCGTCACCTGATGGTAAAAAACTTGCCTATGTAAAGCGTGATGACTTTCAAACTAGCTTGTACTTATACGATTTAACCAGCGGTGAGCATACCAAGCTATATGACAAGTTAGAGCGCGATATGCAAGAAACATGGGCTATTCATGGGGTATACCCAACAATTGCGTGGACACCAGATAATGAAGAGTTAGTATTTTGGGCTGGTGGCACCATTCATAAACTCAATGTCGATGATAAATCTGTCAGCGATATTGCATTCAAAATAGACACCACGAAAAAAATTCAAAAAGCGGTGCGCTTTACTCAAAATATCGATACTGAAGAATTTGATGTAAAAATGCTGCGAAATGTACAAATTAGCCCAGATGGCGAAACGGCATTGTTTGAAGCACTGGGTCATATTTATAAACGCGATTTAGACTCAGGAAAAATCAAACGTTTAACCAAGCAAACCGATCATTATGAGTTATTTCCACAGTACTCGCGTGATGGCAAAAAAATTGTCTACACCACGTGGGACGATAATGAACAAGGCACAGTGCGCGTTGTTTCTGCACGAAGTGGTCGCGGCGATACTATTACCGATGAACCGGGTAAATATGTAGAGCCTACCTTTAGCCCTGATGGCAAAACTGTAGTTTATCGTAAAGCCAGCGGCGGCAGCATTTTAAATCCTAAATGGTCATTACACCCTGGTATTTACAGTGTTAGCACTAAAGGTGGTAAGAGTGAACTAATTTCTAAAAGTGGTTACCAACCGCAGTTTGGTAGTGCCAACGATCGTGTTTATGTTATGAGTCCATGGCCTAAACCAACGTTAAGTGTGGTTGAGCTTGAAAGTAAAAAAGTGCGCAAACTCTATGAATCAGAGCATGCCACTGAATTTAGGGTATCGCCTGATGGTGAGTATTTAGCATTTGCAGAGCGCTTTAAAGTGTTTGTAACACCGTTTGTTGAGCGTGGTAAAACCATTAATATTGGGCCTAAAGACAGCCAATTTCCAATTGAGCAATTATCTGTTCGTGCTGGTGAAAATATTAGCTGGAGTGCCAACAGCAATAAACTCTATTGGACACTTGGCCCTGAGCTATACCATGCCAGTTTAGAGGGAATGTTTGCTATTAATAAAGCCGATGACCAAGACGTTAAAGTCAAAAGCGGGACTAACATTGGTTTTAGTAAAAAAATGGCTGAACCAGAAGGTATGATTGCCTTAACTGGCGCAAAAATTATTACTATGGACGGCGAAAAAGTCATTAAAAATGGCGTTATTGTTACCGATGGTAAGCATATCAAAGCCATTGGCTCTGCTGCAGATATTAGCGTTCCAAAAGGTGCTAAGGTTGTTGATGTAACAGGTAAAACAATTATGCCTGGTATGGTTGATGCGCATGCGCATGGCTCACAAGCAAGCGATGAAATTATCCCACAACAAAACTGGAAAAACTTTGCAGGCCTTGCGCTAGGTGTTACCACCATCCACGATCCATCAAACGACACCACTGAAATATTCACTGCCAGTGAAATGCAAAAAGCCGGTATGATTGTCGGCCCGCGTATTTTCTCTACCGGTACCATTTTATATGGAGCGAATATGCCTGGTTATACTTCGCATATTGATTCATTAGATGATGCTAAATTTCATTTAGAGCGTTTGAAAAAAGTAGGGGCGTTTAGTGTTAAATCTTATAACCAACCTCGCAGAGAGCAGCGTCAGCAAGTGATAGAGGCTGGTCGTGAACTTGAAATGATGGTAGTGCCAGAAGGGGGCTCATTATTACAACATAACTTGAGTATGGTGGTTGATGGGCATACAGGAATTGAGCATTCCATTCCGGTTGAACATATTTATGATGATATTAAGCAGTTGTGGTCACAAAGTGATGTAGGTTATACGCCTACATTGGTGGTTGCCTATGGCGGTATTTGGGGTGAAAACTACTGGTACGATAAAACTGATGTGTGGAATCATCCTCGATTGAGCAAGTTTGTGCCAAAAAATCAATTATTACCACGTTCAATGCGTCGTGTTAAAGCGCCCGATCATCACTATAACCACTTTAACAATGCACGTGTGGCAGCTAAACTACAAGATTTAGGTGTACTGGTTAATTTAGGTGCACATGGTCAGCGTGAAGGTTTAGGTGCGCACTGGGAAATGTGGATGTTTGCTCAAGGTGGTATGACGCCGCTTGAGGCTATTCGAGCATCAACGCTCGATCCTGCTAAATACCTAGGTTTAGATAAAAACGTAGGCTCATTAGAAGTCGGTAAACTGGCAGATTTAATGGTTATAGATGGCGACCCACTGAAAAACATCCGCGATTCAGACAAAATTGATTACACCATGATCAACGGCCGCTTGTTCGACGCAGCAACGATGAACGAAGTTGGTAAAAAACAACGTGCCCCATTATTTTTTGAATAAGGCAGGCGTTTTTTAGTTAATAAGCGGCTATTTAGCCGCTTTTTTATATTGTGTTTACCTATTTAACCAACTGCTACTATCGCTTTTAAAATATTATCACTAGGTGGAGCTACTGATACATCATGCATCACTCTCGCTCTAATTATAAATCCTTCTTTTAAAATGAGTAAATGGTGTGCGGCTTCAATTGCTTTTTCTCTATTATGAGCAAATTCAGGGGTTTCTAAAAGAGCTGATAGTATAATCTCAAAGTTCGTTTGCTTATGCTGTTTGCAAAGTTTGGCAATAGGGTCATTCTCTATAGGGTATTCAGCTGCAGTATTAATAAAAAAACAGCCATTAAAGTTACCTAACTCTGAAACCTCATTATTAATCCACTTTTTCAGTCCGAAAAAAATTGCTTGCGCGACTAATATAGCACTTGGTTGTAGACATATTTTTTTTAGCCAAGCGTTAAAGCACATGTCGCGTGCGACTAAACAAGCACAAATAAGTGCATCTTTGCTTTCAAAGTGCTTGTATAAGGTTTTTTTTGCAATGCAGGATACAGCTAAAATTTCATTAATACCAACAGCGTGTATACCCTTTTTATAAAAAAGGCTCAGTGCCGTACTGATTATTTGTTGTTGTTTATCCATGAGATTCCAAATTTGAGCAGTAAAAACACAGCTTGACATAGGTAGACCGACTTGTCTATATTGCAGGTGTAGACAAGTCGGTCTACTTTTAAGGAGGTAATATGCATAGTGAGCAAATAAAGTCGGCATTAATCGCAGGTGTTTTTTCTACTTTTGTTTTGGCTTTTTTAGCGTGGCTAAATTATATGGGTGATTACGGTATTTGGTTAATGGCGCCATTCGGCGCAACAGCTGTGCTTGTTTTTGGCGTACCACAGAGCCCATTAGCTAAGCCAAAAAACGTAATAGGGGGGCATATGCTGACCGCAATGATTGGGGTTGTTTTTAGCTATTATAGTGCTGATAGTGCGATCATGATTGGGCTGGCTGTGGGTATTGCTATAACTTTGATGATGATCACTAAAACGATTCACCCTGCTGCCGGTGCAAACCCTATCTTAATTATTGAGTCTAGCCAAAGTTGGGATTTTTTAATAATGCCAGTACTTGCCGGGACAGTGTTTATTGTGGTGTGTGGTTTTGTCGCGACGTGGTTTTTGGAGCTATTGATAGAAACTAAACATAAAAAAACCGCTTAACGCGGTTTCTTTTATACTGAGCACTCAGTGAATTACACTACACCGCGCGGTAGGCGACAATCGTGATCTTTACGAGCAAGCTCTACTATCCAAAGCTCTTCTGCTGTGTAACCTTCTTCGTTCTCAGTGATCACGGTGAAAGGCGCTTTTTTCTGTGCTTTTACAGGAGCAGCTTTTTTAGTTTTTTTAGCGGGTGCTTTTACTGCAGCTTTTTTTGTAGACTTTCCAGAGCTTAATTCTTTAGTCAGCTCTGCTACATCAGCTAGGCGCATATTCTTGCCGCCATCAACGCTGTACCAGCCAGGTTTAGTTGTTATTTCAGGTTTTTTACCATTGGCAGCTTCATATGCAGCTTCAAAGGCAGATAACACTTCTGTTTTGTCTAGTTTGCTCATCAGAGACCCTATACGTTGTTTACACAGATAAAGAAGAGGTATTTATACCTATTTTAGAACTGTTTTTCAATTTTTTGCGATTTTCCTTTCATTTTTAGCGCATAACCGCCAAAATTTGTACAAAATTCAGTGCAAAGTAAGGTAAGTAGTATGCAACGTAGAGAATTTAATCAACTATTAAATACCCTGTTAAAGCCAGAAACCATTAACGATTTTTGTCCAAACGGACTTCAGGTAGAAGGTAAAGATGAGATACGCACCATAGTAACGGGTGTAACGGCAAGCCAAGCACTTATTGATGCCGCGATTGAAAAAAATGCTGATGCCATTTTGGTACACCATGGCTATTTTTGGAAAGGCGAGCCACAACCTATCATTGGCATGAAAAAACGTCGTGTGGCTGCACTTTTAGCTAACGACATCAATTTATTTGCTTATCATTTGCCATTAGATATTCACCCTGAAATCGGCAACAACGCTCAGCTAGCGCAATTACTCGATATTGAGATTGAAGCAGGTTTAGAGCCAGTCAATAACAGTGTCGCGATGAAAGGGCGGTTAAAAACGCCGCTAACGGGGTGCGAATTTGCTAAAAAAATAAACCAAGTGCTTAATCGCGAGCCTCTGACAAGTTTAGTGCGTAATGATAAAATAGAAACAATTGCCCTGTGCACTGGTGGCGGGCAAGGCTATATAGATTTAGCAGCTGAGCAGGGGCTAGATGCTTACTTAACCGGTGAAGCGTCAGAACAAACAATACATAGTTCTCGCGAGCAAAATATCGACTTTTTTGCTGCTGGCCACCATGCCACAGAGCGATACGGTATTAAAGCGCTGGGTGAATACCTTGCTGATAAATATGGCTTTGATGTAACATTTATTGATATAGACAACCCAGTGTAAGCTTTGCCGTAAATACAATACCGTCTAAGTAACCTATTCATACTTATCTTGAGTAGGTTCTTTAAAATCTAAAGTTAAAATAACTTATTACTTTAATATGTTATAAAGAGTTTCCGCTGAGGTTAAAACCCATCAACAATAAAAAATCAAAGAGCTTCAGGATTTATTGTGCGACGTATTTTTATCCATGTATCGCCAAGTACTTCATGGGCAAATTGAGTCACTACTAGTAATGCTTTTGCGTTGGGTATGAGTTGCTTATACCAAGGGTACGCTGCAAAGTTGTGGTAGTCAGTTGCTGCGGGGATCACAGTGATGCCTTGAGCATTAAATAAATTTATTGCTCTGGGCATATGGCTTACAGAAGTAACTAAAGCGGTATTATAATCAACTAGTTTTGAGGCTAAAAATGCGGCTTCTTGCGCTGTGTCCATTGCGTTTGGATTTTGTACAATGCGATTTTTATTCATACCCAAGCTAATTGCCGTTTTATACATAAGTGCGCTGTTGGTGACTTTTTCATAACCCCCACCTGATACAATTAACTGAGCTTGAGGATATATATTAGCGAGCCTAATACCTTCCACTAAACGTGTTAATGCACAATTTCCTAGCTGGCTGTTAGCACTAAGGGCTGGGTTAGGGTTTATGTCGCAGCCAAGTACCACAATTTTATCTATGCTTGGGTGATCATTGATACTAAACGCCAATGAAGTAGGTTGATTCTGTTTAATCAATAAGTTGGCAACCCAGGGCGTACTGGCAAGTAATAAGGTTGTAAGACTTAAAAAAGACAAGGTAATAACAAGCTTTCGTTGTTTGAGTGCAAAAATAAGCAGTATTAGGCTAAGTAAACCTAGTAATGGTAACGGCATGAGTAAACCGCCCAATATTTTTTTAAGTTCAAACATAATGAGTAACACGGTTGAATATATTTACTAACATGTTACTCATAAGTTTTAGATTTATCGACCGTTATTTAATTTACAAGTGTTTAAAAAATGACGGTAAACCGGATTGTTTTTCATGTCTTTTTTCATCGCTAAGTACATCGGACGGGTTAAACCAAGCGCGCCCAGTGGAATTGACTTAATTAGCCCTTGGCTTTCATACGGAGTAACGAGCCAATCAGGTAGGGCGGCTACACCCATACCTGCACTGACTAATTGAAATATAAGTAAGCCCTGATCAACTGTTTTAAGCGTGCCATCAAAACGTGCATTTTGAATAAAATGCTTAAATATATCTTGGCGCTCACGGGGAATCGGGTAAGAAATAATAGTTTCGTTTTTTAAATCAAGCGCAGTTACGTAGGCTTTTTTAGCTAAGTCATGATCCGGTGCCACTATTAGCTTAAGTTTAAAGTCAAATAGGTGGGCGTATTCTAGTTTGTCGGGTTCACGCACATCTGAAGTAAGCACTAGGTCTAATTCATCGTTTAATAAGTCTGGGATGGCGTCGTAACTAAAACCACGTTCGTAATCAATTTTTATGTCAGGCCAAAAATTATTAAACTCTTTAATAGTAGGTAATAACCAATGAAAACAGGCATGACATTCAACACTTAGACGCAGTTGTGAGATTGGCTGATTTAAACTTTCTTTTAATCGGCATTTAGTTGCTTCTAACTTAGGTAATATTTCGTGTGCTAATTCAAGTAATAACATACCTTGAGGTGTAAATCGGACGGGTTGAGTTTTTCGTTCGAACAACTGGCAATCTAATTTATTTTCTAAATCTTTGATCTGATGTGATAAAGCTGACTGAGTTAAAAATAGCTCGCGGGCTGTATTAACTAACGATCCCGTTTCTTTAAGGGTCGCTATAGTTTTTAGGTGTTTAATGTCAATCATCTTTAATAAATCTCATGGGTATGGTGAGTATTGCTTAGATTAACTACATACTACGCTTATATAAAAATCGTTTCAACGTCTAGATGGCTATAAAAGTGAGGTTTGGTGTGTTTTTTACTGCAAACATTAAATTTATTAACTTTCCATAGTCAAATATTGTTTTGTTATTTGTTTATTGTTGAATTTAGCTCATGTTAAATCGGGTTTAAATAGTTAAGCTGAAATTAAAATAAAGCAGTGTGAATTTGGTTATGGAGTAAGTTATGCATGTTTAGCGATTAATGTGTTGTTGTAAAACATGTTGTTGAGGTTAGCATTTAGCATCAAGGTTTAATTGGTATGCTCTTACAAACGAGATTAAATTATTAAGAGTATTAAAGCGAGTAAGCACAGTGGTCAGTTTAATCCTAAATACTTGGTTGTAAATTCCAGCTGTGCCTAGCCATTAAAGAGGGCTGTGTATTAATGCTATGGCCTCTGTTGCTGTAACAGCTTTTGATTTTAAAAAGCCTTGCCCATAATCACATTGGGTTTTTTGTAAAATAGTAAGTTGCTCAGCGGTTTCTATTCCTTCTGCAATAACAATAAGATCTAAAGAAATAGCCAAGGTTAAGATAGCATCTATTAATGGGTTAGCAGTGGTTTTTAAGTTATCAATAAAGCTTTTATCAATTTTCATTACATGAATTGGCAGTTGGTGCAAGTAGCCTAGAGCAGAATAGCCTGTGCCAAAATCATCAAGGCAAAGCAACACTTTTAAAGGTGATAACCCTTGTATAATTTGCGTCGCTAATTCTAAATTTTCGATCAGTCCCGATTCAGTTATCTCAAGACACAATGAGCCCAGTGGTAGGTGGTGTTTTTTATAAATACTATGGAGCTGCTCTACAAATTCTAAACTGGCAAAGTGTCGAGAAGATACATTAACCGTGACACGTAAAAAGCGATGCCCTTGTTGTTGCCACAAAGCAATATGTTGCGCTGCGAGGTCTAGTAAATGCAAATCTAAGTTAATAATTTGCCCGGTCTTTTCAGCAATTGGAATAAAGTCGTTCGGTGATATAAACCCTTTTTTTGGGTGATGCCAACGTACGAGAGCTTCAAATCCTATAACCTCGCCACTGTTAATAGTAAAGATAGGCTGAAAATACAGTTCAAATTCATTATGCTCAATACCGTGCTGTAAATCGTTTTCAAGATCTGCATGCGTTTTTAGCTTATTGCGCATCACGTTATTAAAAAATTTAACTTGGCCACGCCCAGATGATTTTGCCTCATACATAGCCGCATCTGATTGTTGCAATAATACAAATGCTTCATCGTCTACGCTGTCACTAAATGCAACGCCAATACTGGTGGAGGGCTGCAGTAAATGGCCATCAATATTGACAGGTTCAGATAGTGCCGTTTTAATGCGAGTAAGGGCATCGTTTACTTGGTCACGATGACTGAGGTTTTCCATAAAAATAGCAAACTCATCGCCACCTAAGCGAGAAAAGGTATCGGTATTGCGTACCGTTTGAGTAATGAGTTTACATATAGCAATTAAAAAGTGATCACCTACTTCGTGACCTAACGAATCATTAATACTCTTAAAGCGATCAAAATCAAGGTAAAGCAGGGCATGAAAAGTGCCTTTTCTAGCGCGATTTAGGCGTAAAATCGCATGCTTCATTCTTTCAATCAGTAGCGAACGGTTTGCCAGCCCAGTTAGCTCATCGTGCAGCGCTTTGTGCTCCAGCTCTTGACGGGCTAAATGCCTATCTATGACCATGCTTATTTGACGGCTTACATAGGTTAGCAGCGAACTATCATGCTCATTATAATAATGTTGTTCGTCATAACTTTGCACAACAATGACGCCACTCATACGCTCATTAACTTTAAAAGGCACACCTAACCATGAATCAGCTTGTTCACCTACTAACTTAAAATGGCCTTGTGCAATATGTTCATGGTATTGCTGTTTATTAAGTAGTAATGGTCGTTCATTAATCAGCAAATAATAAGAGGCTGTTTCTTTTAGTTGATCTTTGGAAATTATTTTATGGGTATTTGTTTGTACACCGCCTTCAACGGTATAAACAAAGTCGAGTGCGTCTTCTTTTTTGTCGTACAACGCAATAAAAAAGTTACTTGCAGTCAATAAGCTGTCAATAATTACATGCAGCGATTTAAAAAACGTATCTAAATTTTGTGCTTTGTAGGTTAAGTTAGCTATTTGCAGTAGGCTGCTTTCTAATTTTTGTGCATTGTTGAGCTGCATTACTGTGTCTTGCAAGCTATTAACGGTATTCACTTGATTGATTTTTGCGCTTAATAAATGAGCTACCGTAGTTAAAATCTCTAGATGCGAACTAGTAAAGTAATTTTTTATTGGGTGCTCACAGTCTATAACCCCAAGCACGCGATCTTTGTATATTAAGGGGACGCATATTTCTGATTGGGCAGGGCGTTCATCAGCTATGTAACGGCTGTCTTTATTTACATCACCAATTATTAATGCTTGCCCTGTGGATGCTGCATAGCCTGTTATGCCTTCGCTAAAGCGAATGATTTTGCGTTCAGACTGATAACTGATATGTTCGCTTTCAATACCCATAGAAGCTACTTGATTCAGCAAAGATTGGCTGTCATCTGCTAAGTAAATAACGCAGTCTACAAACCCAAGTCGATTAACAACCTGTGTAGTGACATAACTAAAAAGCGCTTCTAACGTATTCAGTTGCAATAAACTTGACGAGAACTGATTGATTATACTCAATTGATCCGTTTTAGTTTCGAGCGCTTTAGTGGTATCGATAGTGTTCGACATAAGCAGCTTTGGGAGGCCTTATAATTATTATTAAAGGTACATACGTTAACCTAATATTAACGTTTCTACAAAATAAAACGTTAAATGAGAATCATAAAGTGTAAAGTTAACTTTAAATGTAGTATCTAAGGATTATTTCTAATAAGCCCTTTACTCGAAAACACCATATGCCTATGATCAGTTAACTTAAGCATTAGGACTTTACGATGACGAGCAAAATGACAACTTTAACGATTACTAGACCCGATGATTGGCATGTGCATTTACGCGATGGGGATCAGTTAAAAGATACGGTGCGTGACATTAGCCGTTATATGGGCCGCGCGATAATTATGCCAAATTTAGTTCCGCCAGCTACGTGTACAGAAACCGCATTGTCGTACCGAGAGCGAATTATGGCTGCAAAACCTCAAGGGCAGTTTGAACCTTTAATGGTGCTTTACCTTACTGATAAAACGACGCCTGATGAAATAAAAAAAGCAAAAGCGACAGGTAAAATTTTTGCAGCTAAATTGTACCCAGCGGGTGCAACAACTAACTCGGATTCTGGTGTAACATCAGTAAAAAATATCTACCCAGTATTAAAAGCAATGCAAGAGGTTGGCATGCTTTTACTTGTCCATGGTGAAGTCACTGACTCTTCTATTGATATATTCGATCGTGAAAAAGTATTTTTAGACACTATATTAGGCGACGTTGTCGCAGACTTTCCTGAGCTTAAAATTGTCCTTGAGCATATAACAACGAAAGATGCAGTAGAATTTGTTGAAAATGCCTCGGATAATGTAGCAGCTACAATTACTGCGCATCATTTGTTATATAACCGCAACCATATGTTAGCAGGGGGGATACGCCCACATTATTACTGCTTACCTATATTAAAGCGTAACATTCATCAACTAGCGCTTATGGCGGCAGCGACAAGTGGTAGTAAAAAATTCTTTTTAGGCACGGATTCAGCCCCACATTATAAAGATAAAAAAGAAGCGGCATGTGGTTGTGCCGGTGCTTATACCGCGCATGCAGCTATTGAACTTTATGCTGAAGCTTTTGAAGAGGCAGGAGCGCTTGATAAGTTAGAAGGCTTTGCAAGCCACTTCGGTCCAGACTTTTATGGCCTTGAGCGTAATACAGACACTATTACCTTGGAGAAAGCGCCTTGGACAGTGCCAGCAAGTTATTCGCTAGGAGATTCAGAAGTAGTACCGATTAAAGCCGATAGTGTTATTGACTGGCAAGTTAAATAGTAAAGATTAAGCTAAAACCACCTAAACTAAGGTGGTTTTTTATTTTCAATTACCAAAAAAGCGTTTTGGAGGAACCCTATTTTAAAAATTTATAATCTGCTTATAAAAAACACAACTTTTAGGTTGTTTATCCTTATAAAAATTAGAAACTTATAAAGAAAGTAATAAATCGATGAATCTTCAAAAATAAATCCCAATTAATAGAGCTAAAAAAATATTAATGTGTTAACCTTAATTGGCTTTGAGTTTTTGCGTATTGAATTACGGTATTGTGCTGCGTTTAAGGTTACCGGTTTGGTTATTACTTCTTCCTGTACTATCACCTCCAGTTTTTTGGGCATTGACTCAGGGAGGATATTGCCATAATTATATGGCTGAATTTTAATTATTGACTTACAGGAAAATTTAGTATGTCGGTTACTGGTAAAGTAAAATTTTTCAACGAAGCTAAAGGCTTTGGTTTCATTGAACAAGAAAATGGTCCTGACGTGTTTGTACATTTCAGCGCAATCACTGGTTCTGGTTTTCGCACTCTTAGCGAAGGTCAAGCAGTGACTTTCAGCATCAAGCAAGGTCAAAAAGGCCCAGAAGCTGAGAACGTAGAAGTAGCATAATTTATTATGTGAACCTAAGTTCATCGTGGTGAAGCACTAACCTGTTTCACCATAATTTATATACATCTACAAAACTCATTTACTCCTCTGTAACGCCCTAATTCTTTTAGTAGCTATAATTCCTTTAAACCCTCATTTTATCTATATGTTTATAAAACTTCGTGCTTTGAGTATTTCATCGGCCAACTACATATTAGCTGTGCCATTACGTAAAATACTTAACCATATTGAGAGGGCAGATGAGTCGATAACTGCGTTAAAAATTTCTCATCTAGGACAACTAAGTAAATTTTTTGCCTTGCTATCTACATAGTTTTCCTTTTTAAAAATAGCTCATTTAATTAAGCGAGTTGGTATTACTTAACGTTACAGTGAACCTATCAGCGTTATCACTGCAAATCCTATTGGTTAATAAAAGCTTAAAAGTGTGTAGGATTGGCATTCGTACCTATGAAAATATTAACAGTGGCCAGGGAGCGTTATATTAATTGGATGAAAAAACACAGGTGTTAATAAAAATGATTTTTTGTAATTACCTTCCCCCCCTTTGTATTGCTTTTTAATAAATCTGCACGTCATTATTATGATGCGATGAATAACCTAATAATAACGATTAGCTGTATTTTTGGTCTAAAAAGTCTTAAAAAAGCTTCAAAATGAATATTCGGGACAGAAAATTAGCTTATTTTTAATTTTTTTTCAGCAACGATTAAGTTAATTTTAAATGTTATATTTTTGTTTACATTAACGGTGGTGGTTATCGTTATTCTTACTATATCAGGGCTTGCAGAAATTGTGTTTATCACGTTAGTTATAATAATGTTAATTTTTTTGTTCGGGCCCAGTAAATATCTTACAAACAAGCTGATTTATTTATAGGTTATGCTAAACATGAAGTTGACATGACTTAATGCATTTAGCATTATTGGTAAGTTGATATCTATTAAAAGATATCAGGGTTGTCTTCCCCTTAGCGGGTTGATAATTAAATTATAAAAGTAACATTACTTAATTGGTTGGGAACTATGTCTGTTAAAATCAGAAAGAGTCTTGTAGCAACTGCGTTGGTTGGCGCTTTTGCATTTGCAAGCAGCAATGTGATTGCAGATCCTTTGAATGACGTGCAAAAAGCAGGTCAAACAATTCAAAAGGCTGCGGTTAAGTCTCAAACTAAAATTGACAATGTATATGGTCAAACTCAGGAGCTAATCGCTGAGTACCGTAGCATCGTTGATGAGACTGAACTTATGAAAGTGTACAACGATCACGTAGCACGTTTGGTCGCAGACCAAAACGCGTCTATCGCATCGTTCGATCGTCAAATCGCGACTATCGATAACACTAAACAAAACGTTGTGCCTTTGATGTATCGCATGATCGATACGCTTGAGCAATTCATCAAAGCGGACGTTCCATTTAACCTTGAAACTCGTCTTGGACGCGTTGAAAGATTACGTGAGATCATGGCATCTGCATCTGTAACAACGTCTGAGAAGTTCCGTCAGGTTCTTGAAGCGTACACTGTTGAAACAGCATACAGCTCAGCTGTAACTGCTTCTCAAGGTACTTTAGATGTTGATGGTCGTAGCATTAACGTAGATATCGGTCGTTTAGGTCGTATTACTTACGTAGCGCAATCATTCGATCTAAAACACGCTTGGGTGTGGGATAACAACACTAAACAGTGGAAAGAATTAGGTGAAGAATACCTAAAACCTGTTAAAGAAGTGATCCGTATGGCACGTAAGCAAGCGACACTAGAACTTGTTAAACTACCAATTTTTGGCGCGGAGTAATCAATAATGAAGAAACTATTTAAAGGTTTTGCTGTTGCAGCAGTACTGTCTGTTTCTGCCGGTACCGCGCTTAATGCACATGCAAATACTGACGCTTTAGATAAAATTCTTGAGCAAGTAAAGCAAGAGCGTATCTCTGAAGGAAAAATCAATAAGCAACGTGAACAAGAGTTCTTGTCAGATCGTGCTGATAAGCAAGCGTTACTTAACAAAGCGAAAAGCCAACTAGCTGCTGAAAAAGCACGTGGTGATCGTCTTAGCAAAGAATATGCACAAAACGAAAATACTTTAGCGGAAAAAGAGCAAGCTCTTCAAAACGCGCAAGGTACGTTAGGTGAAATGTTTGGTGTTGTTCGTCGTGCAGCAGCTGACGCGATTGGTTCAATTGAAGCATCTTTAGTAAGTGCTGAAAAACCAGGTCGTGCTGAAGTACTTCGTTCATTAGCAGCCGCTAAAGAACTTCCAACTGTTCGTGAATTAGAAGAGCTTTGGATTTCACTTCAAACAGAAATGACTGAATCAGCAAAAGTTTCAACGTTTGAAACTGAAGTTGCAGGTCTTGACGGTAACCCGTCTATGAAAAAAGTAACACGTATCGGTAACTTCAACTTAGTTACAGACGACGGCTACTTAATCTACTCACCAGAGACTAAATCTATCCAGCCTCTAGGTAAGCAACCTGATAGCTATATCCTTAAAGGTATTTCTGATCTAGAAGGTACTTCAGCTGATAACTACGCTGGCGTATACGTGGATCCTACACGTGGTGCAATTTTACGTATCAACACGCAGAAAAAGTCTCTTATGGAGTACTACGAGCAAGGTGCTGAAGTTGGTTACATCATCACAGTATTACTCGTTGTAGGTCTTTTAATCTTCTTAGTACGTTTCGTTGATTTAGCGCTTACTACTTCTAAGATCAAAGGTCAGCTTAAGAACTTGTCTACACCGAATACAAATAACCCACTGGGTCGTATTCTTAAAGTGTACTCTGACAACAAAAACCAAGATGTTGAAAACCTTGAGCTTAAACTTGATGAAGCGATTCTACGTGAAACGCCACGCATCGAAGCGGGTATTAACATCATCAAGATCCTTGCTGCTATCGCACCATTACTAGGTCTACTAGGTACGGTAATCGGTATGATCTTAACGTTCCAAACAATCACATTGTTCGGTACGGGCGATCCGAAGATCATGGCTGGTAACATCTCTCTAGCACTTGTAACTACAGCGCTAGGTCTAATTGCAGCTCTACCACTTATCCTACTTCACTCTATTGTTGCAGGTCGTAGTAAGTCGGTATTACACATCCTTGATGAGCAAAGCGCGGGTATCATCGCGACTCACGCGGAGAAGGAGAAAGCCTAATGCTAGTCCTGATGGAGATCTGGGAATCTATCAGGGATTTTGTTGGCACAGGCGGCCAGGTATTATACGTGGTCGCGATAGCACTCTTTCTTATGTGGGTTTTAATGATTGAGCGCTATTGGTTCCTACTTGCTGAATTTCCTCGTTTAACGAAGGAAATAGTAGCCAAGTGGGATGCCCGCCAAGACACTACGTCTTGGTACGCACACAGAATCCGTGAAGCATGGATTTCTGAAGCGTCTGAAAAATTAGATCAGCGTATGTTGTTGATTAAAACATTAGTAGCTGTATGTCCTTTAATAGGCTTACTTGGTACTGTTACGGGTATGATCGCGGTTTTTGAAACCATGGCAACCCAAGGTACAGGTAATGCACGTTTAATGGCATCAGGCATATCAATGGCAACAATCCCAACAATGGCTGGAATGGTTGCGGCACTATCTGGGGTATTCTTTAGCTCACGCCTTGAGGCAAGAGCGAGAATGGTGAAAGCCAAACTTGTAGATAGTATGCCTCATCACTAGAGAGAGAATTAAATATGGCACGTAAACAACGTTTTCGTGAAGAAGAAGAAGCAGCGGTAGATATGACGCCAATGCTTGACATCGTATTTATCATGCTTATTTTCTTTATCGTAACTACATCGTTCGTTAAAGAGGCTGGTATCGAGGTCAATAAACCAAAAGCTGCCCAAGCTACGAAGCAAAAAAATGCTAACATTTTTATTGCAATTCGCAGCGACGGTGCAATCTGGATTGATAAACAGCAAGTTGATGTTGAACGTGTTTCAGCAAAAATCGAAAGTTTATTAGCAGAACAACCTACTGATGTTGTAATTTTGCAAGCTGATAAAGAAGCAAAACACGGTACAGTGGTTAAAGTGATGGACCAGATTAAAGCGACAGGTGATAACCTGAGAATTTCAATAGCTGGAGATCAGTAATGATTCGTTTTCTGTTTTCACTGATTGCAGGTGGGGCAGTTACTTTCGGCTTGTTCTACTTCATGGCATACCTCATCTCTGGTGGGGCTGACCGTAATACGGAACAAAAAGAGCAGATCATAGTCGAAATTATGACGAATCCGCCTGAATCTAAGGTGCAGGAGAGGAAGCGTGTACCGCCTCCGCCTCCGCCACCGCCAAAGCAGCCGCCTAAACCGCAGCCGCCACAGCCGGAAAATAGCAACCCAAGTACGAGCTTGTCGTTTAATATGCCAAGCATCGATGTGGGAAGTACGGCCGGTGGGCTAAGTGGTCCAGGTGCATTTGGACGAGATGGTGATGCGACACCGATCGTTCGTATTGAACCAAAATATCCAACACAAGCAGCACGTGATGGTAAAGAAGGTTGGGTTCAACTTTCATTCACAATTGATGAGTTAGGTGGTGTGATTGACGTTGATGTAATCGACGCAGATCCAAAACGTATCTTTGACCGTGAAGCTAAACGTGCATTGCGTAAGTGGAAATACCGTCCTAAGATCATTGACGGAAAACCACAAAAGCAAGTTGGTTTACAAGTTCAACTAGACTTTAAACTTAACCAAGGCAACTAAGGAGGCGAGTAATGAGAAATTTTTCTAAAGTAACTGCACTTGCAATTCTTATGTCTGTGTCAGGTGTAGTATTGACTGCACCTGTTTTAGCGGCGCCAGATTACGCGAAAATTGAAGAGCGTAAGAAAGCAAAGACTAAAATCATGGGCGAACGTACTGGTAAGAAAGTAATTAAAGCGTTTGAATTCTATAATGAAGATGATGTTGATGGTGCAATTGCTTTATTGAAAGAGTTAGATCCGTCTAACGACTTTGACAAAGCAACTGTTAATCGTTACTTGGGCAGTATGTACGCTCAAAAAGAGCAGTACAAAGTTGCTATTAAGTATATGAAAGCAGCGATTGCACCAGATGTATTAAACTTTGCCGATCAGGCTCAAGGTTTAAAAACCTTAGGTGATATGTATGCAGGTACTGAACAATACAGTGCTGCCAAGCAAGCATATTATGATTGGATGGACTTTACAGGCGAAGAAGACCCAAAAGTTTACACTCGTATTGCGCAAGCAAGTTATGAGCTTAAACAATTTAATGAGGTTCTTGAGCCGGCAGACAAAGCAATTAAGTTAGCAAAAGAGCCTAATAAAGCTCCTTATCAACTTAAATTAGCTGCCTATTTTGAGAAAAAGCAATATCAAAATATGGTTAAAGTTGCTGAAGAAATCGTTCGTGTATGGCCTGAAGACAAAAAGTCTTGGGTAGGCTTAGGTAAGTATTATTTACAAACCGAAGACTATAAAAAAGGCCTAGCAACTATGGAAGTTGCTTACAAGAACGGTTACTTTGAAAACGAAGTTGAATACAAAGTTTTAGCTAACTTTTATTCTTTAAACGAAATTCCTTATAAAGCAGCTGTAACGCTTGAAAAGGCCGTTAAAGAAGAAAAAGTTAAACGCACTAAGCAAAACATGAGTGCGATTGCTAGTAACTACCATCGTTCGAAAGATATAGAGAAAGCTGCTAAGTACTACGAAGAAGCTGCTAAATTTGATAATGACGCTGAGCTTTACCGCAAAGCAGGTTCATTACTTTTACAATCTGAAAAATTCAGTGCTGCTGTTGTTCGTTTGAACAAAGCATTAGAGCTTGGCTCTGAAAAGAAAGGTACTATTTATTCAGATTTAGCTGAAGCGTTTTACTACCAAGGCAAGTATAAGCAAGCACATGCTGCTATTACTAAAGCTATGGACGACCCAAGCACACGTAGGTTTGCAAAAGGTTGGGCTACATATATTAAAGATAAAGCCGCTCGCAACGGTGTTAAAATTTAATATTTAATGTACTCTAGTATTTTTAAAAAGCCCCATTGGGGCTTTTTTTATTGGAATTAACATGAACAAAACGCCTATTATTTCATTGCTCTTTTGTTTGCTTTTAGCATCCTGCTCTAAGCCAGCTGACTTATTTTCATCTTATGAAGAGGCACAAACCGCGTTAATATCACTTAATACGGCTTTAAGTGCACAAAAAAACTCACATGCTACAGGACTTAGTAATGAGCAACTGCCTTTTACTGATGCATATTTAGTGCGTCGCCATGCTATTTACCAGCAGCTAATGCAAATGAAGTTAACTGTTGCGCAAACTAATCAGGTAAATTATTTGGTGATTGCTGAGCGATTTCCAGAGCGGTATTTCGCATGGCCTGCACACACTGATGTGTTATCAAACATGCTTTCGATAGTTAAAAATGATGCTCAGTATAAAAACATTGAACAATGGCTGATATTTGTTCAAACACAGCTTAAAGCCGCTGAGCAAAGTAACTTAAAGCTTAATAAAATAGAGCATAATTATTTAAAGCACTATGTACAGCAAGCAATTAACAGTACAGACACACCTATTGAGCTTAATGAGTCTCTGAGTGTATTAAATAATTACTTAGCGCAGTATAAGCCGAGAGGCAGCATTGGGTTGTCTGGCCTTGCTAATGGCAGCCAGTGGTATCAAAGTAAATTAAATTATTTTGCAAATGATGTGCTTTCACCGCTTGAGTGGCTAAGTCGCATTGATAGTAAATTTAAATCAATGCAGAGTCAAAAACAGCACACAATGGTAGAAGCTTCAAACGTCTCACAGCTTACCAAATTACTTTTAACTGATTCTAAAATAATGGGTTTAGACTGGTCAACGGGTTATACGCTATTACCTCAGCGGGCTAACACTACACAATTAGGACCTGCCGATGCGCAGCTCTATATGGCTATGATGGAAACTGATCTTGGGGTGCATTATCATGCGTGGACACTATCGCAAGCGCGTTTGAATTTACTAAAACGTTTAAATATTAGTGAAGAAGATGCGAGGATATTAGTTGAGGATATTCTTTTTTATCCAGGGCAATCATTTAGTTTTGCACCGCAATTACTCAATTAAATTTAAGTGCGCTACTACTTAGCGCACTTATCACACCGCTGAGCAGCAGGGTCTCTTTCTAAGCGCTGCTCTGATATTTTCTCTTCACAGTCACAGCAGTAGCCATATTGACCAATATCCATTTGACTAATTGCTGCTTCAAGCTTGTTCATTCGTTCAATTAACGGATTATACTCAGTACCTAATTGTTGAGCGGCTAAATCGAGCCACTCTTCATTGGATGTATGGGTTAGGATGCAGAGCAAATTTTGATGTGTAGGGTGAGTCGATTGTGACAGCAAACCTAATATAGTTGCTTTAACACTTTCTATTTCATCGTTTAGTCGTTGCTGGTGATGCATTAGCAGTATAACCCTTAAGTTAATTTGTAGTGATACTGCTATTATCTATTTAGATTTACTTAGGTGTTATGATTTGTATCAAATTGTGGCGCTTTCGCATACTTCTTTAACACTTCGGCTACTTCATCCTTGGCTTTTAAACGACGAATTTCATCAAATAATAGTCCTGCTTGTGGATATTGGCGTTTTAAATAACCAAGCCATTGTTTTGTTCGAGATGCAAAGTATTTAGTATCTTTGCTGGCTGTTTGGTGCATAGATGAATGAATAATATGGTGTAAAATATTTTCCCATGTCAGTTCATTGTAGCTTTCTTTATTAACCTGCGCTTTAATTTTTCTTGCTAGATCAGGATGTGAAAGAGCGCCACGACCAATCATCAAATCACGGCAACCACTACGTTTTTGGCATAAAAGTGCATCTTCTATTTGCCAAATTTCGCCATTGGCGACCACTGCAATTTTTTTATCTTTGACTAAAGGAGGGATTTTTTCCCAATAGGCGGGTGGATTGTAGCCATCGCGTTTAGTACGTGCATGTATTGCAATGCTGTTAGCACCCGCGCTAACAACGGCATCGACAATTTCTTGGCTATTACTATCATCATCAAAACCTAAGCGAATTTTAGCACTTACCTCATACTCATCATCAACGGCATCCCTTACCGTTTTTATAATCGAGTACATATGTTCAGGATCTTTGAGTAATACTGCACCGCCTTTGCTTTTATTGACAGTTTTTGCTGGGCAACCAAAGTTTAAATCAACACCATGAGAGCCTAAGCCAATTGCTTTTACAGCATTTTCTGCTAACACGTCGGCTACTTGGCCTAATAACTGAATGCGAACTGGAGTACCACTACGAGTGAGCCCCGCATTTTTAAGTTCAGGGCAATAACGGTGAAATACTTTATCTGGAAGGCAAGTATCTACAACACGGATAAATTCGGTCACACAAAGATCGAAGCCGCCTATGTCGGTAAGTAGTTGGCGCATTTTAAAGTCAACGACACCTTCCATCGGTGCTAAAATAAGTTTCATAGTGTGATTAATGTATTACTAAAAAAGGAGCGCCAGTTTACCTGTAAATCATAAATTCATAAAACGCTTATTAGCGTTCATAGAGAGTTAAATACCTTATTTGCAAAAAAATAGAAAATTTGAAAGTTTTTAGTTTAATACCGGTCTACTTTTATAATGATGTTCAACAAGTTTAAAAGGTAATTAAAAATGAATACAATAAAGAAAAACTCAATTGCATTAACATTAGGCGCAGTGGTTGTTGGCAGCGCAAGTATGGCGAGTACAGATGTTCAAGCTAATCCATTTGAGTTTCAACAAATGGTAGCTGGTTATCAATTAGACGCTGGTGAAGGCAAGTGCGGCGAAGGTAAATGCGGCGGCGACGCTAAAGCGAAAAAAGAAGGCAAGTGCGGCGAAGGTAAATGCGGCGGTGATGCTAAAGCTAAAAAAGAAGGTAAGTGCGGCGAAGGCAAATGTGGCGGTGACGCTAAAGCTAAAAAAGAAGGCAAATGCGGCGAAGGTAAATGCGGCGGCGAAGCTAAGAAAGAAAGTAAAGCTGGCGAAGGTAAATGCGGTGCACAAGGCAAAGCTCAAAAAGAAGGTAAGTGCGGTGAAGGTAAATGCGGCGCACAAGGTAAAGCCAAAAAAGTAGGCAAAGCCGAAGAAGGTAAATGTGGCGGTGACGCTAAAGCAAAAAAAGAAGGTAAGTGTGGCGAAGGTAAATGTGGTGGTAACCACTAAATTTTTCTTTTTTTGATACAAGTGAGAGGGCCATTAGGCCCTTTTTATTTAATATGAGGTTTTATTATGGCTCACATTCAAACGCCTAACTTTGGCATGGTCGGTTTAGGTTTGCGAAGAGAAATGCTAGATGAGCTTGAAAATGCAATACCAAAACAAATTGAGTTTATGGAAGTAGCTCCAGAGAACTGGTTAAAGCTAGGCGGGCGCTTTGAAAAGCAATTTAAACAGTTAACTAATAATAATCACTTTGTTTGCCACGGTTTGTCACTTTCTATTGGCTCACCGGAGCCGCTCGATATTGAATTTATAAAGTCGTTAAAAAACTTCTTTGATAACCACGATATTAAAGCTTATAGCGAACACTTGAGCTATTGCTCAGGTAAAGGCCATATGTATGACTTAATGCCAATTCCTTTTACTGAAGAAGCGATTAAACATGTCGTTTCTCGGGTTAAACAGGTACAAGATATATTAGAGCGACCACTTGTGCTCGAAAATGTGTCTTATTATGGTGCCCCTGGTCAGCAACTATCGGAGCTTGAATTTACCAATGCTATTTTAGAAGACGCTAATTGCCAGCTGTTGTTAGACGTTAATAATATTTATGTGAACTCGATTAATCATGGCTATGATGCACAAGCGTTTTTAAGTGGGCTACCAACTAATAAAATTGCCTATTGTCATGTTGCAGGCCACTACAATGAGGCTGATGACCTTATTATAGATACTCATGGCGCAGATGTTATTGACCCTGTCTGGCAATTGCTCGATAGCGCATATCAGGCACATGGTGTTTTTCCCACACTGCTAGAGCGAGATTTTAATATTCCGCCTATTAACGTGTTAACCAAAGAGCTGGATATAATCCATCAATTACAGGCAAAGCACCTTAAGTTGTTATCAACAGCACAAAGTGCTTAGCTGTTTGAATTTAATAAGTACTTGCTATTTTAGGGTTTTATAAGAGTCGTTATTATGAGTTTTATCGATGTGCAAAATGAGTTTATGGCCCATATTCGAGAGCCTAATATGCAGCCGTGTCCAACCGATGTTGAAGACAGACGAATGGCTATTTACCGAGATCTGTTTTTTAATAATATTAATGGCTTTGTTTCATCGGCATTTCCAGTTTTAAAAACACTTTATAGTGATCAACAGTGGCTATTACTGGTTCGTGAATTTTTTAGTGAACATGATTGCCAATCTCCTTATTTTTTAGATATAGGAGAAGAATTTATTACCTATTTAATGACAAGCTATGTACCTAGAGAGTCTGATCCGGTGTTTATGCTGGCGCTAGCCCATTATGAATGGATTGAGCTTGACGTGTCTGTAATGAAGGCTGACTCCCGTGAGCTCCCTCTAAGCACTAATAAGCTTACTCATTCTCCTTTGTATTTATCTAAAACAGCGCGTAACTTAAGCTACGACTATCCAGTGCAACATATAAGTGAAGAGTTTCAACCTCAACAGCCTTCAGAGCAGCCGTATTTCTTTGTTGTTTACCGCGATGAGAGTGATGAGGTGCAATTTTTGGCCACCAATGCCATGACCGCCATGCTACTGTCTATTATTGAAAATGAAGCGGGGAGTACGTTTGAGCAGGTTTGCCAACAGGTTAGTGAAAATGCACCACAATTTAATCTTGAGCAAATAACACAAGGGGCACTCAGTACCTTAACAGCTATGGCACAGCGGCAAATTATAGTGACAAAAAATCAAGACTAAGCTCTTTATTGATTATTTCACATCGTCTATTATAGCGCCTTTATTTGTTGTGCTTAATAAAAGGTTGTACCCATGTCAGATGATAAAGACTTTAAAGACCCGTTCAATGCGGCTTACTTTTTTGCATTCTTAGCCGTATTTGCTGGAATAGGGTGTTTAAATGCCATTTTAGGTTGGATCACCAGCTTAACTTAATCAGGTTTTATTTTAAGGCTGTTGTTTTTCATCAGCCTTACATTTTTATCACTTCCCTCTCCCGACACTTTATAATTATCGCAAACTCGCAATTTACGACCACTTAAGGTTATAATCACCTGCTTTGTAATATTAATCATTGAGCAGTTAAAATTATGACTCAAGTAACACCAGCAATTATCAAAAACAGCATTACTACAATTGCTGATTATCCTAAAGCGGGCATTATGTTTCGCGATGTAACAACCCTAATGGCAAACCCTGAAGCGTTTAAAGCAACCATAGATGCATTTATTGACGCTTATAAAGACCAAGGTTTTACTAAAATTATCGGCACTGAATCACGTGGCTTTATTTTTGGTGCTCCGCTATCTTATGCTTTGGGAATTCCTTTTATCCCTGTTCGTAAACCAGGTAAATTACCGCGCGAAGTTATTCGCCAAGATTACCAACTCGAATATGGCGAAGATACACTAGAGCTTCATACTGATGCGATTGTAGCCGGTGATAAAGTCTTGTTAGTTGACGACTTGTTGGCGACCGGTGGTACAATTGAAGCAACAGCCAAGTTGGTTGCAAAATTAGGCGGTAACGCCACAGATGCTGCCTTTGTTGTATCACTTCCAGAGCTTGGTGGTGAGCAACGTATTGAAAAAATGGGCATCAATATTTTAAAATTGGTTGAATTCGAAGGCGAATAATCGATGAGTTATCAGGTTCTAGCGAGAAAATGGCGTCCTCAAACCTTTCATGAATTGGTTGGGCAGTCTCATGTAAAACAGGCGCTGGTAAACGCGCTGACTCAAAATAGACTGCATCACGCTTATTTATTCACTGGAACCCGTGGTGTTGGTAAAACCACCATTGCCCGTATTTTT
This sequence comes from Pseudoalteromonas sp. P1-16-1b, assembly GCF_001401785.1. Taxonomy (GTDB): domain Bacteria; phylum Pseudomonadota; class Gammaproteobacteria; order Enterobacterales; family Alteromonadaceae; genus Pseudoalteromonas; species Pseudoalteromonas undina. The sequence continues at coordinate 43,752 of NZ_LKGQ01000017.1, forward strand.
GCTAAAAGCTTAAATTGTGATGAAGGTATATCTGCCACACCATGTGGTCAATGTAGTAGCTGTGTTGATATAGAGGCAGGGCGCTACATTGATTTACTCGAAATAGATGCGGCTTCACGCACTAAGGTTGAGGATACGCGTGAGATACTTGATAACGTTCAATATGCGCCAACGCGCGGACGTTACAAAGTATATCTAATCGATGAAGTACACATGTTGTCAAAGCACAGCTTTAATGCGTTATTAAAAACGCTTGAAGAGCCGCCTGAGCATGTGAAATTTTTGCTCGCAACCACTGATCCTCAAAAATTACCAGTGACTATTTTATCTCGCTGTTTACAGTTTAATCTGAATGCATTGTCGCAAGCTGAGATTAAGCAACAGCTTGAGCATGTGCTTACCCATGAGCAGCTTAACTTCGATAATGATGCGCTAAGTATTATTGCCAAAGCGGCCGATGGTAGTATGCGAGATGCATTAAGTCTGACCGATCAGGCTATTGCTCAAACAAATGGTGATATTAAAAATCAAGCTGTACAAGACATGCTTGGTTTAATGGACACCCATTACAGTCAAAGTTTACTTGCGGCATTATTAGCGCAAGATGGCACAGCCTTGATGAATGAAGTTGCTCAAGTCGCTAGCCGAAATCCAAATTACATTGCGCTGCTTGATGACTTAATTGCGCTAACGCATGTGATTCAATTGGGTCAATTAGTCCCTGAAGCAGCAGCGCTTGATAGCAATAACGCCGATTACATTGAGCATGTTGCAGCGCATACCCATGCCCAACAAATTCAAGTGTATTACCAGTTATTACTCAATGGCAAAAAAGATTTACAATGGGCACCTGAGCCTCGTTTAGGATTTGAAATGATTATGCTCAGGTTATTGGCATTTGAACCTACGCAGTTGCAAACCAATCAACCTGAACCTAGCTCACAAGCTGCGCCAGAGCAAAATAGTGCAGGGCGGGCTAATGCTCTGCGTGATATTTTAAATAAAAATAAGCCAGCGCAGAGTAATACACCTCAAACTCAGCCATTAGCAACTAATAAGCAGCCAACAAAAGCCGCTGAGCCTGAGGTTTCACAGCCTGATAATAGCCAAACACAGAATGAGCAAAGTCCGGTACAAAGCCAGCCTCAAATTGTAGATACCCCCGTAATAAGTGATGAGCAAGCGCAGCGTCAAAGCGAAGATGATGCCTACATGCAGCACAGTGATGTAGAACAAACCATTGCCGCGCAATACGATGATGTAATGAGTAGCGCTGTTGATCAAGGGTTTAACCCTGAGTTAGCAAATGCCACTAGTAACGCAGAACAGTCTGCGTCATCAATGGGTGAGCAAGAAGCGCGAGCACAGTCAGCAATAGCGCGTATTTTACGCGATAGAAACATTTCGGGTGCCGGTAAGCTTTCAAGTGCCGCTATTGAAAAGCCAACTGAAGAAAAACCAGTACCGACAAAATCCGAATTTAGTCGCCCGGTGAGCAATGAAGCACAAACTGTATCGCAGCAGCCACCGCCATGGGATAGTGAGGTGAGCGATGACCTGCAAAAAAAGCCTCAGCTCCCAGCACAGGGGAGCCGAGCTCAGGTAGCAAATAAGCCAGCGAGTAAAGTTGACTTTAAAGCAAAGCATCAAACGATTACTGAAAATTTAGCACCGGAGCTATTAGAGCAAATTAACCCGCAAAAACCAGCACCTGTTGTTGAACAAGAGCCTAGTATTCCCGTACCTGATGATTTTCAAAGCCCAATTAGTGACATTAGATTTGCTCATCAACAAGACGAATGGGCCTATTTAATAAAGCGTATGGGACTTGGCGGACGTATGCGCCAGTTTGCATTGCATTCAATTTTTACCAAACAAGATAATCATTTTCATATTGAAGTGGATGAATCGCAAAAGCACTTAGATACGCCAATGTTACGTCAAAAGTTAAATGTGGCGTTATCTAGTATTTATGGACACAACGTTGAGCTTAATATTGATTTTGCTAGCGGGGTGATTGACTCACCTTATTTGATTCAACAAAAAATTGATGCAGGTCGTCACCAGCAAGCGATTGATGTGATCACCAGCGATGAAAATATAGTACAATTTCAACAGCTATTTAGCGCTGAAATTGACGAAAACAGTATTCAGGCATTGTAATTAACGACCAGTGCCCTTATTTATACTCCAGTTAATGTATTAAAAGAAAGAGAGACGATTATGTTTAAAGGTGGAATGGGTAACATGATGAAGCAAGCGCAGCAAATGCAAGAGCGCATGCAAAAAGCCCAAGAAGAAATCGCAACGATGGAAGTGGTTGGTGAAGCCGGTGCAGGTTTAGTGAAAGTAACCATGCTTGGTAACCACAATGTTCGTCGTGTTGAGCTTGATGAAAGCTTAATGGAAGACGACAAAGACATGATTGAAGATTTACTTGCAGCAGCGTGTAATGATGCTGTTCGCCGTGTTGCTGAAGAAACTCAAGAGCGCATGGGCAAAGTAACAGGCGGTATGCAATTACCACCTGGTATGAAAATGCCGTTCTAAGCAACTATGCAACTTTCAGATAGTTTAACATCGCTAATAGAAGCACTTCGTTGTCAGCCAGGTATTGGCCCGAAATCTGCTCAGCGTATTGCATTTCATTTATTAGAGCGCGACCGCAAAGGTGGCACTCAGCTTGGGAATGCGCTAACAAAAGCGATGACGGCTGTAGGGCATTGTCAGTCGTGCCGCACGTTTACCGAGCAAGCACAATGTGATATTTGCTTAAGCACTAAGCGCCAAGACAGCGGCATTTTATGTGTGGTTGAGTCGCCTACAGATGTGTTAGCGATTGAACAAACAGGCCAATACAAAGGACTCTATTTTGTATTAATGGGACATTTGTCACCGATTGATGGCATAGGGCCTAAAGAAATTGGTCTAGACGTGCTTGAGCAAAAGCTTGCCCATGGCGGTATTAATGAAGTTATATTAGCCACTAATCCTACGGTTGAAGGTGAAACAACGGCTCATTATATTGCCCAGCTTTGTCATAAATACAAAGTGGGTGCATCGCGAATAGCTCATGGTATTCCTGTGGGTGGCGAGCTTGATTTAGTCGATGGCACAACCTTAATGCATGCATTTAGTGGCAGGCGCTTAGTCAGCCATGAATAGTTTATTTTAAGCTTAACTATTTGAACTTACTTTAAAAGCCTACATACTGTAGGCTTTTTTGTTGGCTTTAATTGCAATATAAACAAAAGTTTAAGGATGGTATGGCTGCAATAACCCAAAGTGCTAATGTGATTGTTGATGACTTTATCGCACCTGTTTGCCATGAACACATAAAAATTATTTATCAAGATGATGATATTTTATTGATCAATAAACCTAGCGGCTTGTTGAGCTTGTCGGGTAAAAACCCTCTTAACTGGGATTCTGTTCACTATAGGCTTGTTAATGGCCAACAAGGTGTTACCGCAGCGTTTCCTACTGCGATATTACCCCACCGTTTAGATTTAGGTACCTCCGGAGTGATGGTGGTAGCACTTAACGAGCAAGCAGCTAAAGCACTGAATCAGCAATTCCAATCCCGAAGTGTTAAAAAGCAATATCGCGCAATGCTCTTTGGATTGGTTGCAGAGTCTCAGGGAGAAATTACTGCGCCTATAGCAAAAGATAAAATGTTATTTCCGAAAGTGAAAATTTGTCACCAGAGCGGCAAACCCTCGCGCACTCAATTTAAAGTGGTTAAACGCTTTAACAAAGAGCAAAAAACTTTGGTCGATTTTACTCCTATAACTGGACGCACTCATCAACTTAGAATTCACAGTTTAATTTTTGGCCACCCTATACTAGGGTGTGATTTATATAAAAATGATTGCAGTGAGCAGGGTGCTCAACGATTATTATTACATGCCAGCGATTTATTTTTTGTGCATCCATGCACTGATAAGCCAATGCACGGGCATGCCACAACGCCTTTTTAATTGATTAAGCCCTTTAAAGTGTCTTTGAATGGGGTTTTTTATTTTTTTTACTTGAACTTCTCACGGCTCACCCCATATTAAGTGCATAACGCAGACACTTTGCAAATTGGAGATACATAAATGACTGCAGCACAAAAAGAAACATTAGGCTTTCAAACAGAAGTAAAACAACTATTAAACTTAATGATTCACTCGCTTTATTCAAATAAAGAAATCTTTTTACGCGAGCTTGTATCAAATGCATCTGACGCAGCCGATAAACTACGCTTTTTAGCCCTTTCAAACGGTGACCTTTATCAAGGTGATGCTGACTTACGCGTACGTATAAGCGCCGATAAAGACGCTAATACAGTGACCATTTCTGATAATGGTATTGGTATGACGCGTGATGAAGTGATCAGCTCATTAGGCACCATTGCTAAGTCGGGTACGGCTGAATTTTTCAAAAACTTAACGGGCGATCAAAGTAAAGATTCACAGCTTATTGGTCAATTTGGTGTTGGTTTTTATTCAGCATTTATTGTTGCTGATGAAGTGACTGTTCGTACTCGTAAAGCAGGAGAGACTACAGCGGTTGAATGGCAGTCAAAAGGTGAAGGCGAGTACACGCTACAAGAAATCGAAAAAGAAGGCCGTGGTACAGATATTATTTTACATCTTCGTGAAGAAGAAAATGAATATGCAGATGAATGGCGTCTTCGCAGTATCGTTACTAAATACTCTGATCATATTTCTACACCAGTACAAATGTACAAGGCAGAAGTACCTGAGTCTGAAGGTGAAGATGGTGAAAAAATTCCGGCTGTTCCAGGTGAGTGGGAAAGCATTAACCGTGCAACTGCATTATGGACACGTGACAAATCAGAAATCTCTGAGGACGAATACAAAGAGTTTTATAAGCATGTAAGCCACGACTGGGAAGATCCGCTTAGCTGGGGACATAATAAAGTTGAAGGTAAAACTGAATACACCAGTTTGTTATACATTCCTAAAAAAGCACCCTTTGATTTATGGAACCGTGAGCGCCAAAGTGGTTTAAAACTTTATGTTCAACGCGTGTTTATCATGGATGACGCTGAACAGTTTATGCCAAGCTACTTACGTTTTGTTAAAGGCTTATTGGACTCAAACGATTTACCACTAAACGTATCGCGTGAAATTTTACAAGACAACAAAGTTACCCAAGCTATTCGCAAGGGGTGTACGTCGCGTATTATTAAAATGCTTGAGCGTATGGCTAAAAACAAAGCCGATGATTACCAAACATTTTGGAATGAATTTGGTCAGGTAATGAAAGAAGGGCCTGCAGAAGATGCGGCCAACAAAGAAAGCATTGCTAAATTACTGCGTTTTTCATCAACGCACACCGACTCAGAAACTCAAGATGTTTCACTTGAGCAATACATTGAGCGCATGAAGGACAGCCAAGATAAAATTTACTATGTGGTTGCTGACTCATTTATTGCTGCTAAAAATTCACCACACTTAGAAATCTTCCGTAAAAAAGGCATTGAAGTATTATTGCTAAGCGATCGTGTAGATGAGTGGATGATGAGCCATTTAACGGAATTTGGCGAAAAGCAATTTCAGTCAATTACCCGCGGTGATTTAGACTTAGGTAAGCTAGATGACGAAGAAACTAAAAAAGCACAAGAAGAGTCTGAAAAAGAAGTTGCAGGCTTGGTTGAGCGTATCAAAACTGCATTAGGAGATGATGTTAAAGATGTACGCTTTACTCACCGCCTAACCGACTCTCCAGCGTGTGTAGTGAGTGATGACAATGACATGAGCTCGCAAATGCAAAAGCTAATGGAGTCAGTAGGTCAAGCTGTTCCAGAGGCTAAGCCTGTGTTTGAATTAAACCCAGAGCACCAACTGGTTAAGCATTTAAATGATGAACAAGACGAAGATAAGTTTGCACAGTGGTCACATGTACTACTAGACCAAGCCTTGCTTGCAGAGCGCGGTACGCTTAAAGATCCAACTGGATTTGTAACTCGCTTAAATAAACTTATGCTTGATTTAAGCAAATAAGTATAAAAATCAATGATTGAGTAAAAAGGGAACGTCTGTTCCCTTTTTTATGCCCTGCTCGAAGGGTTCTGCCTAAGGGCGATTTACTCTTTGTTGCCTACATGGATATAGGCAGGGGGTGAGCAGGACGCGGAAGCTTTACTCGGTTTTTACTTAGCCCACTAGGTTACAAACCCCGCGCCGCGATTAAATTCTCCCTAGTTTGAACAAATATTAATCCGCAAAGGTCAACAGACCCTAGACAATTAGTATAAGTTACTTGAGTATCTGCAGCGCTTATGGAAGAATTCAGACTTTAAAATAAACTCTCATATTAGGGGACAATGATATGCGCATTATTCTTTTGGGCGCGCCGGGTGCAGGTAAAGGTACTCAAGCTCAGTTTTTAATGGATAGATACGGTATTCCACAAATTTCTACCGGTGATATGCTACGAGCTGCAATTAAAGAGGGCACACCACTAGGCCTAGAAGCAAAAAAAGTAATGGACGCAGGTCAGCTTATTTCTGACGATATTATTATTGGCCTTGTTAAAGAGCGTATTGCCAAGCCAGATTGTGAAAAAGGCTTCTTACTAGATGGTTTCCCACGTACAATTCCACAAGCTGATGCAATGAAAGAAAATGGCGTAGTGGTTGATCACGTTATTGAATTTGATGTTGCTGATGAAGTTATCGTTGAGCGTATGGGCGGACGTCGTGTTCATCCTGGCTCTGGCCGTGTTTACCATGTTGTTTACAATCCTCCAAAAGAGGAAGGTAAAGACAACGAAACAGGTGAAGAACTAATTATTCGTGCAGATGATACCGAAGAGACTGTTCGTAAACGCTTAGGTATTTACCATGAGCAAACAATGCCATTGGTTGACTACTACCAAGCAGAAGCTAAAGCGGGTAATACTCAGTACCATAAATTAGATGGTACCCAAGCGGTTGAAGCAGTAAGCAAGCAACTAGCTGAGCTACTAGGTTAATTTTTTAACCACACAGCAAAATAAAAAACCGCTTTTATAGCGGTTTTTTATTTCCTGAAATTCGACCTTTAAAGCATTTTAAGCTTTTCAATGACGCTATCATATTCAGGCTCGGTTGATAAACTACTAACTAATTGCTTATAAATAACCTTATGGCTCTTATCAAGAATAAAAACAGAGCGGGTAAGTAATCCCATATCTTTAATGATTAAGCCATACTGTTGACCAAAATCACGCCATACAGAATCAGAAAGCGTCGTTACTTTATCGATATTTTCGGCCTTACAAAAACGCTTTTGCGCAAATGGTAAATCGGCACTAATAGTGAGCATGGCCACGCCTGGAAATTGTTGGGCGACTTTTTCATTAAAGTGCTTAGTTTGTAAGCTACAAATACCGGTATCTAAGCTCGGAACAACACTAATTAATACAGCTTGGCCTTTATAATCTTCTAACGTAACAGCAGTGAAACTGTCATTAACTACTTTAAAGTTAGGGGCATCTTCACCAACTTTAAGGCCTTTACCTAATAAGGTCACTGGCTTACCTTGTGCAGTTACTTTTCCTGCATCGAGTGTGTTTTCGGGTAAATCTGCGGCAAAACTGGCACAGCAAAATAGGCTTAATGCAAAAGCTAATGTACGACGCATGGAGTTTTTTCCTTTTAAATTAACGCAATAGTTGTGAGTGTATTATAATGTAGATAAGTAACCAAGCAGAAAAATCCACAGCTTTATTTTTGCCTAAAATTGAAAATAATTAATACATTGATTACTATGTATGTATAAGAAATAGGTATTATTTTTTATGTATCCGTGGCTTGTTCTACACGCTTAAAATTACACCCAGTTTTAAAATAGTGAGATTGTATGTCAACATCGGTTTTAATATGTGATGATTCAAAATTAGCACGACGCCAGTTGGCTCGTTCCTTACCCGATGATTGGGATATTAAAATTGAATTTGCATGTGACGGTGTAGACTGCATAAAACAAATAAGCAAAGCCCAACCTGAAATTCTTTTCCTTGATTTAAATATGCCAGAGATGGACGGCTATGGTGTGTTGGCAGCAATGAAAGATCAGGGACTAGACGTGCTCACTGTTGTGGTATCGGGCGATATTCAACCAAGCGCACATCAACGTGTACTTGAACTTGGCGCCATAGACTTTATTCAAAAACCATGTTCCCCTGAAAAGCTCGCTGCCATTATAGAGCACCATGGCATAAGAGATAGAGCACTGCGTGAACGTTTGTCCCACACTTTAGGTGAACAAGTTGACCCTGATGTTCGTGATATATACCAAGAGCTGACTAATGTTGCTATGGGCCAAGCAGGGGATCTACTTGCACGACTGCTTAATGTATTTGTTAAGCTACCCATTCCTAATGTTAATGTTTTAGAAGTCAGTGAGCTTAATATGGCGCTAAGCTCTGTTGATACCAATGACACTACGTCGGGTATTTGCCAAGGTTTTATTGGCGGCGGGGTATCTGGTGAGGCGTTATTACTTTTAAATGATTCTAGTTTTAAAGAAATAGCCTCATTAATGAATTACGAAGGTGAATTAAACGACAAGGTTGAGTTAGAGTTGCTAATGGATGTAAGTAACATTTTAATTGGCGCTATATTAACAGGCTTATCAAAGCAGCTCGACATGACCTTTAGTCAAGGCCATCCCATTGTATTGGGCCAGCACCGTGATGTTTCTGAGCTTGTTCAGTCTAATAAGTCGCGTTGGCAACGGACACTTGCCATAGAAATTAGTTACGGTATTGAAAATCATGATATTAGTTGTGATTTAATGTTGCTCTTTACTGAAGATTCACTTAAAACTTTGAAATATAAAGTTGCTTATCTACTGGAAGATTAAATATTTATGCCAGCTGATTTAGATTTAAATGAAATCCATTGGTTAATGGACATGTTTAATACTGTTGATGTAGGCCTTGTGGTGCTTGATAGAGACTACAAGGTGTGCGTTTGGAATGGCTTTATGGAAAACCATTCTGGGCTGTTACCGAGTGCAGTAAAAGATAAAGACTTGTTTGATCTATTTCCAGCCATAGATGAAAAATGGTTTAGAAGTAAAGCAGAGTCAGTGTTTGTATTAAAAAATCGCTCATTTACTATTTGGGAACAGCAGCCGTATATTTTTCGTTTTAAAAATTATCGACCGATTACAGGTAAAGCGGATTATATGTATCAAAACGCCACGTTTATTCCACTTACGAATGTACGAGGGGAAGTAGAGCATATTTGTATTATTATCTACGATGTAACGGATATTGCAGTTAACAAAAAAGAGCTTGAAGAGTTAAACAAAAAATTAGAGCAAGTAAGCCAAACTGACAGCCTTACCCAGCTTGCAAACCGAGGACATTGGGAGCATTTGTTACATCAAGAATTTTTACGTACTAAGCGCAGTGAAGGTTGCTGCTCGTTATTAATTTTTGATATCGATCACTTTAAAAAGGTAAACGATGACTTTGGTCATAGTGCTGGAGATGAAGCTCTTCGTCATATAGCGAGTTTACTCAAAACTGCATTGCGTGAAACTGATATTGCTGGGCGATACGGCGGTGAAGAGTTTGTTGTTACTTTATTAGATACCGATAAACAAGGGGCTATCGTATTTGCTGAGCGCTTACGCCAATTAATTGAAACCTCACCAGCGAAATACAAAGAGCACACTATGCATATGGCCATTAGTGTGGGTATTGCCTGCTTTGACAACGAATTTAAAGATCATGAGCGTTGGATTGAAGCTGCCGATAAAGCACTTTACCATTCAAAAGAAACCGGTCGAAATAAAGTGTCGGTATATGCTGATATAAAAAATGATGCGTAAGCATCATTTTTTAATTGGGAGGTAAAATAAGTAAATCAGTTTTGAGTAAACGCATTATTTTTTCTACGGTATTACCAATGAGTTTAGCTTTAATCCCTACATTTCCTACAGAGCCTATAATCATTAAATCAGCATTAAGCTTAGCCACTAAGCTTAAGATCACCTGCTCGGGAATCCCGCTTTAATATGAAGCTTATCGCGTAAGTTATTATCAGTTATAAGGGCCTGCTGCGATTGCGGTAGTTTCTTAAACGCATTAACGAGTTGTTCCTTAGAAAAAACCAAGCCTAAATCTCTTAATATTGGAGAAATATAGACAGTATAACCTGCATAAAACTCACAATTGGTTCGCTATGCATATTTTTACTCTGTTGTATGGCGTGAGTCATCGCTTGGGCATTGACCAATGGTTGAAATATCACCAGAATTTGACTCCTGTTCAAGTTTTACCTTAAAGCCCCATAGTCTGTAAAGGTGTTTTAATACCTCCTCATGGGAGTTGGCCAGTGGAATGGCGTTGTGAGGGATATATCGCAGGGTTAATGAGCGATCGCCACGCAAGTCTACATCGTAAACTTGTATGTTAGGTTCATGATTACTAAGGTTATATTGTGCAGAAAGTGCCTCTCTAACCGCTTTGTAGCCATTATCGTCATGAATAGCGCCTATTTGTAAATGTGGGTTGTTAGCATGGTCTACTATAGTGAACAATTTAAAGTCTCTGATCAGTTTTGGCGATAAAAATTGGCTAATAAAACTTTCATCTTTAAAGTTTTGCATTGCAAAGTGAAGAGTTTCAAGCCAGTCACTACCAGCATGTTCAGGAAACCAGCGTTTATCTTCTTCTGTCGGGTTTTCACAAATTCGGCGTATATCTACCATCATATTAAAACCCAGCGCATAGGGGTTAATACCTGAGTAATAATCGCTATTATAAGGGGGTTGATATACAACATTTGTATGGCTTTGTAAAAACTCTAACATAAATGAGTCGGTTAGTTTTCCCTCATCATATAAGTGGTTCAAAATAGTGTAGTGCCAAAAAGTGGCCCAACCTTCATTCATAACCTGTGTTTGTTTTTGCGGATAAAAGTACTGCGATATTTTTCGCACAATACGTACGATTTCTCGTTGCCATGGCTCAAGTAAAGGAGCATTTTTTTCAATAAAATACAGAATGTTTTCCTGTGGCTCTTGCGGAAAGTGGCGCTCACTTTTTTTTGATTCTTGCTGCTGAGAGGGAATGGTACGCCATAGTTCATTAACTTGTGATTGTAAGTACTCAGCCCGTTCTTGCTGGCGTTTTTGTTCTTCAAACAACGAAATACGCTGCGGACGTTTATACCTGTCAACACCATAACTCATTAACGCATGGCAAGAGTCGAGTATGCTTTCTACTTCAGAAATACCGTATTTCTCTTCACAGCGGCTAATATAGTTTTTAGCAAACAATAAATAGTCAATTATAGAACTGGCATCAGTCCATGTTTTAAATAAATAATTCCCCTTAAAAAAAGAGTTATGCCCGTAACACGCATGTGCCATAACCAATGCCTGCATCGGCAGCGTATTTTCTTCCATTAAATAAGCTATACATGGATTGGAGTTAATCACAATTTCATATGCAAGGCCCATTTGACCTCGTTTATAATTTTGTTCTGTTTGGATAAACTTTTTACCGTAAGACCAGTGAGTATAGCCAATAGGCATGCCTACACTGGAGTAAGCATCCATCATTTGCTCAGCAGTGATCACTTCAATTTGGTTAGGGTATGTGTCTAGTTTATAATGCTCAGCAACACGTGCAATTTCATCTTGATATTGCTGAAGTAACTCAAAGGTCCAATCGGGCCCATCACTGATTCGCTCGTTATTCATATTGCTACCTCGCTTTGGCTATGCAGCCCCTTGCTGTTGACGGCCTTTTTTAAATAGCTCCCTAAATATAGGGTAAATGTCTTCAACACCTTGAATATGTTGGATGGCAAAATTACTGTGAGTTTGGCTTATGCTTTGGTACTCGCGCCATAAACTTTGGTGGGCGCGGGTAGTAATTTCTATATAGGCAAAATATCGCACTGCGCTTAACAGTTTGTTACGTAAAATATGCCCACATTGCGGGGTATCATCTGCCCAGTTATCACCATCAGAGGCTTGTGCTGCGTATATATTCCACTCATCAGCATTATAGCGCTCTGCTATTATTTCATTCATCAGCTTAAGCGCACTTGAAACGATAGTACCGCCCGTTTCTTGGGAGTAAAAAAACTCTTGTTCATCAACTTCTTTAGCTTGAGTATGATGACGAATATACACAACCTCAATGTCTTTATAGCTGCGAGTTAAAAACTGATAAAGCAAAATATAAAAGCGTTTTGCCATGTCTTTGGTGGCTTGATCCATTGAACCGGATACATCCATAATACAAAACATTACTGCTTTGCTGGTTGGGTGTGGTTGTTTATTATAGTTACGAAAACGCAAATCGTAGTTATCAATAAAGGGTACCGATTTAATTTGCTGCTTTAGAATGTCGATTTCTTGTTGCAACAATGTCACAGCGGCTTTGTCGCAGTGTGGTTGTTCAAGCAGTAGTGCTAATTGCCCCTCAAGTTCACTAAGGCGGCGCTTTTTTCCTGCGGTCATTGCAATTCTACGAGCTAAAGAGCCTTGTAATGAACGCACTACGTCAATATTACTGGGCATACCGTCGCTGCAAAACCCAGCGCGATGGGTTTTCATTTGTACGAGCTTATCGAGCTGATTTTCTTGTAAATTAGGGAGTTCTAAATCTTCAAATAACAAATCAAGATATTCGTCTTTAGAAATTGAGAAAACAAAATCATCTTGGCCTTCGCCAGAATCACTCGCTTCACCTTCGCCCGCGCCACCGCCTTGTCCACCTTTAGGTCGCTCAATTTTATCACCAGTAGAGAACTGATCGTTCCCTGGATGTATTTGCTCTCTATTACCGCCTCTACCTTGATGAAAAGTAGGTTCACTAATATCACGCTGTGGAATAGATATACTCTCCCCAGAGCTAGAGTCGGTGACGCTGCGTTTATTTATCGCATCAGACACCGCTTCTTTTATCTGCTTTTTATAACGCCTAATAAAACGCTGGCGGTTAACTGTGCTTTTGTTTTTGCCATTTAAACGCCTGTCGATAAAATGCGCCATAATGACCTCCTAAAAACTGCAATTATGAAGGTTATTGCGATTTTCTAACCCGTAAATACCACTCAGATAGCAAGCGCACTTGTTTTTGCGTGTAGCCTTTTTCAACCATACGGTTAACAAAGTCCTCATGCTTTTGCTGATCCTCAGCCGATGTTTTAGCATTGAATGAAATGACAGGGAGTAAGTCTTCGGTGTTTGAGAACATTTTTTTCTCAATAACAGTGCGTAGTTTCTCATAACTCGTCCATAGCGGATTCTTACCATTATTGTGAGCGCGAGCACGTAGTACAAAGTTAACAATTTCATTTCTGAAATCTTTAGGATTTGAAATACCTGCCGGTTTCTCAATTTTTTCTAGCTCAGCATTAAGCGCATCACGGTCAAACAATTGCCCTGTATCAGGGTCGCGATATTCTTGATCTTGAATCCAAAAATCAGCATAAATAACGTAGCGGTCAAAAATATTTTGTCCGTATTCCGAGTACGATTCTAGATAGGCGGTTTGCAGCTCTTTACCTATAAACTCAACATATTGTGGAATTAAATAGCCTTTTAAAAAGCTTAAATAACGCTCTTCAACCTCGGCACTAAATTGTTCTCGTTCAATTTGTTGCTCAAGTACATAAAACAAATGTACTGGGTTGGCGGCCACTTCGGTGGTATCAAAGTTGAATACGCGAGATAAAATTTTAAACGCAAAACGAGTTGAAAGACCGTTCATGCCCTCATCGACACCAGCGTAATCACGATATTCTTGGTATGACTTAGCTTTTGGATCGGTATCTTTGAGTGTTTCACCATCGTAGACCCGCATTTTAGAGTAAATGCTAGAGTTTTCTGGCTCTTTTAAGCGCGAGAGAGTGGTAAATTGAGCTAAAATTTTAAGTGTTCCTGGCGCACATGGAGCATTATAAAGCTCACTGTGTTCAATCAGCTTATCGTAAATTTTAATTTCTTCGGTCACTCTTAAGCAATATGGGACTTTAACAATATAAACACGGTCTAAAAAAGCTTCGTTGTTTTTATTGTTTTTAAAGGTTTGCCATTCTGACTCGTTGGAGTGGGCGAGTATCATACCGTTAAATGGCAGGGCGCTTATGCCTTCTGTGCCGTTATAGTTGCCTTCTTGTGTGGCTGTTAAAAGCGGGTGTAGCACTTTTATCGGTGCTTTGAACATTTCCACAAACTCCATTAGGCCTTGGTTAGCTAAACATAATGCGCCTGAATAAGCGTACGCATCAGGATCATTTTGCGCAAAGTGTTCAAGCTGGCGGATATCTACTTTACCTACAAGAGCCGAAATATCTTGGTTGTTTTCATCGCCGGGCTCTGTTTTAGCAATCGCTACTTGATTTAAAATTGATGGGAAGCGTTTAACCACTCTAAATTGGCTAATATCACCATTAAATTCTTGTAAGCGTTTTGCGGCCCATGGCGACATCACTGTTTTAAGGTAGCGTGACTTAATTCCATATTCTTTTTCGAGCAGGTTTGCATCTTCAATGGGGTCAAATAATGCCAGCGGATGGTCATTAACTGGTGAGCCTTTAATGGAGTAGATAGGCACTTGTTGCATTAAATACTTTAATTTTTCGGCAATTGATGACTTACCACCACCCACAGGGCCGAGTAAATAAAGTACTTGTTTACACTCCTCTAAGCCTTGTGCTGCATGTTTTAGATAAGACACAATTTGTTCAATAGCGTCTTCCATGCCATAAAAGTCAGCAAATGCTGGGTAACGTGCAACAACACGATTTGAAAATAAGCGACTTAGGCGAGTATCGGTAGCAGTATCTACCATTTTAGGCTCGCCAATGGCCATCAGTAACCTTTCAGGTGCACTGGCATAAGCAGACTTATCGGTTTTACAAATTTCGAGGAATTCAGCAACACTGTACTCTTCTTCTTGTGTTGATTCATAACGTGCTTGGTAGTGATCAAAAATAGTCATAATGACCTCCGAAACCTACTTTGAAAATGTATTCACTATCTAAAGTCTAGTCACGAATTTCATTTTTTGTGCAATAAAATTAAAAATTTATATGAAAAATGATCAAGATGCGCTTTTATAAAACAACCTACGTATAAACGCAATTAATGTAAATTGTAGGCATAAAAAAAGACGCCTAAGCGTCTTTTTAAAACTAGTATTAAACTAATTATGCGAAGTTAGCGTTCGCGAATTCCCAGTTAACTAGTGACCAGAAACCTTTAAGGTAATCTGGACGCACGTTACGGTAATCAATGTAGTATGCGTGTTCCCATAAATCCACTGTTAGGATTGGAGTAACACCTGCATCTGTTAGTGGTGTAGCAGCGTTAGATGTATTAACGATGTCTAGTGAACCATCAGCCAGTTTAACTAACCAAGTCCAGCTTGAACCAAAGTTATTTACTGCTTTATCATTTAACGCGTCTTTAAATGCGTCAAATGAGCCCCATTTGGCGTTAATTGCATCAGCAATTGCACCTGTTGGAGCGCCACCGCCATTTGGAGATAGGCTGTTCCAGTAGAAAGTGTGGTTCCAGATTTGAGCAGCGTTATTAAATACACCGCCTTCTGAAGAACATACGATTTCTTCAAGTGACTTACCTTCAAACTCAGTGCCTGGGATTAAACCGTTAAGTTTAGTCACATAAGTGTTGTGGTGTTTACCATGGTGAAACTCTAGCGTTTCTTGTGAAATATGTGGCTCAAGTGCATCAATTGCATACGGTAGTGACGGTAGTTCAAATGCCATTTTTTATCTCCATCTTCTTTTGGTTGATAGTCTATTTAGTAATACGTAATGCCTGCGCAAACAGGGCACTTATCTATACCAAACAGGAATATAGTGTTACTATAATTGTTGAGTATTTTACTGAAGTTTTAGCAAACAGCAATGCTCTTGCTAAAGCTATTTAAGATTGAGGCTTTAATTGCCTATTTTAATCTATATATCTGAGGCCACAGTGAAACTTTTTCAAGGCCTAATGTGTTCGCTATCGTCATTTTGAGGTTGTAAATGGAAACCATCGATAAAATTAAACAGCAAATTGCTGAAAACCCAATCATCTTATACATGAAAGGATCACCAAAACTGCCTAATTGTGGTTTTTCTTCACAAGCATCACAAGCGTTAATGTCGTGTGGTGAACCGTTTGCTTATGTAGATATTTTACTTAATCCAGACATTCGTGCAGAGCTTCCTGCGTATGCTAACTGGCCTACTTTCCCACAACTTTGGGTTGAAGGTGAGTTAATTGGTGGCTGTGACATTATCATTGAAATGTTTCAACGTGGTGAATTACAACCACTGATCGCAGAAACAGCTGCAAAGCATAAACCTGCAGACGCTGAATAAGCGTTTAGGTAAAAAAAAGCTGCAATTTGCAGCTTTTTTTATGTCTATAAATTATTTACTCTTGTTGCTTATACGCTAAAAGTAAGGAGTGAGAAGGCAGCTTTACTCGTTTTTTACGTAGCTTACAAAGCCGCAAACTTCAGAGCGCGATTGAATCGCCCCTAAATTGAGCAAGTTTTCATTCTTAAATAAGCAGTTATCAGGGTAAACTTACAAAAACACTGATCCCGCCGATTTCACGATTATGCAGGCTAATTTGCCCATGATGGGCTTCAACAATTTCTCGACACAGTGCCAACCCTAATCCACTTCCAGCTGCCTTGGTAGAATAAAAAGGGATGAGAGCACTGGCCATAACCGTTTCACTCATGCCTTTTCCTTGATCGCTCACATTAATATGAGTGCCGAGGTTATCTTGTGTTATTTTTAAACTAATATGCTCTGCTAGCGACTCTGATTCATGTGCGTTTTTCAACAGGTTAATGAGCAATTGTTCTATTTGGGTTTGATCGGCTCGTGTGATGATATCTTTTTGAAGGTCGAAATTAAATTGCCATTGGCTTTGTAATTGATCGAGTAATGAATGCCAATCAACCATTGTTATTTTAGGTGGTGGTAGTTTAGCAAACTTTCCATAGCCTTGAACAAACTCGTTTAAATGCTTTATTCGCTCTTCAATGGTAGTGAAAACGCGTTGTAAACGAGGTTCATCCACTTTCTTCGTTAACAGCTGTGCACTATGTAACATGGATGACATAGGACCTAGTGAGTTATTGAGTTCATGGCTAATGATCCTAATAACCTTTTTCCAAACTTCAACTTCTTGGCGGCTCAATTCGCGGGTCAATTGTTTAAATACAAACAACCTGTGGTGTTGGTTGTTAAGCAATAAGCGACCCATTGAAAGATGCCATGTTTGCGGTTCTTGTTCTGCTTTATCGAGAATAAATAAACCATCTACGCCTTTATTAACGGCATTAATTATTTGCTGTGGGGCTTTAGACAATAATGGTGATATTTTTTCGCCTTCTAGGGCTGTACTTGCATTAAAAAAATCTCTCGCACTATGGTTACTATAAACAATAAAATCATTGTCATTTACCAATAATACAGCTTGAGGGGCGTTTTGTAATACCTTATCAAGCATCAACTCTCGTTGGTAAACCCATTGTTTTTCTTGTCTTAATTGCTTTGCAGTTTTGTTGTAAAGCTGGCACAAATGACCTAATTCATCATTATGGTTATAGGCCAGTAAAGTCGATAGTTCCCCATCTTTAAAATTTAATAAGCCAGTTTCTAATGAAGTAATACCTTGGACCAGTTTACCGCTGAGTCGATGAGCCAATAAGCTACTTAGCGCGGCTGTGAAAATGACACTTACTGTTGTTTTTATAGCGTCAACACCCAGCAGCCAACAACAGATAAAAACAGGGATCACAGAGGAAAATACACATACTAAAATCACTTTAGAAGTTAAAGAGAAGCGGTATCTTGATTCTTTCATCAGTAGGCAATCTCAAACTTATCAAGACGACGGTAGAGTGCTTGTCGGCTGAGGCCAAACTCACGTGCTACTTTGGCAATCACCCCTTTATGTAAACGCATGGCATCCTCAATTTGTTGTTTGTTAGGCTCTACTTTTTGAGTGTGTGTTTGAGGCGTAATAGGAGTTAAACCAAAGTCGTCGATGCTTATCTCACCGCTGGGTTTGAGCACACTGACACGTTTACATGCATTTTCAAGTTCACGAACATTACCGGGCCATGAATGGGCTAAAAGTAGGTTTTCGCATTGTAAGTCCAGCTCACGTTCTACTAAAAAATGACGAATAAGAGGAAGTATGTCATCCGGTCGCTGATTAAGACTTGGCAGGTTAAGTTCAATTACATTTAAGCGGTAGTATAAGTCTTCTCTAAACAGCCCTTTGCTGATTGCATCTGTTAGGTTTTCATTGGTCGCTGATATTACACGGACATTAACTTTTCGGGTCTGGGTTGAACCTAAGCGCTCGAATTCTCCCGTTTGTAAAATCCGTAGGAGCTTCATTTGTCCTGATAAAGGGAGATTACCTATTTCATCTAAAAATAATGTGCCACCATCAGCCGCTTCAAATCGACCAATCCTTTGTTTTGTGATCCCTGTAAAAGCACCTGCTTCTGCACCAAATAATTCTGCTTCTATTAGTTGATGGGGAAGGGCACCTGCATTGACCGTAATAAACGCAGCATTTTGGCGAGGTGAGTTTGCTTGAATAATTTGTGCTATGCGCTCTTTACCACTGCCATTTGGGCCTGTTATTAATACAGAGACATCAGATTTGGCGACTTGTAATGCCATTTTAACTAATTGCTCCATGGCCGTACTGCGATAAATTAAACCTACTAAATTAGCATTTTCTATAGATGCCTCACGCTCTTGCTGGTGGCGCAATAAGGTTTGATTTTGTTTTTTTGTCTTTCCTAGTTCAATTAGGTTATTAACACAGGTAAGAAGCTTGGCATCATCCCATGGTTTTGGTAAATAATCAGCCGCACCGGCTTTGACAAGTTCAACGGCTGTTTCAAGCTCAGTCCATGCAGTGATCAGAATAATGGGCAGATAGGGATTTAGCTCTCTAAGTTGATAAAAGAGTAACTTTCCCTCTTCTCCTGAAGTTGTGTCGTTACTAAAGTTCATATCTTGAAGTACAAGTGCAATACGCTGGTATTGCACAATTTGAATAGCTTCAAATGGGCTATTTGCAGTAACCACTTTATAGTCGTGAATCTCTAGCAATAATGACAAAGCATCTAAAATTGCAGGATTATCATCAACGATAAGTATTTTTTCCATGTTAATTTAATCGCTGTTTATTATTATTTAAATATTGAAAATGCTACACCGCGTTTAGCCAGTGTAGCATAGGTTGGGAGCTGTGCTATATGGTTCGGGTTGCGATACTCGGCGAAATATTTGCCGCGCGTTTAGCTGGGCCAAATACAGCCAAAAGACTCATTGTAAACACCATGACTGCCGTGACAGCAATATAACTTGATGGTAATGCCGCTATTGAAAAATGTTGCATTAATAACTGACCGAGTAAAAGTGCTGAAATAGCACCTAAAAATAAGCCAGCAATGCAAATCAGCGCATTTTCAACTAAAAAATAATTAACAATTGCAGATTTACGAGCGCCTAAAGCACGACGGGTTCCAATTTGCTTGGTACGTTTGTTTATATTAAATAGCGTCAAACCAAAAATGCCCAGTGCGGTTACCAATACCAGTATGGTTATGAGCACAATTAACATACGCATCATAAGTTTATCTGCAGCCATATATTGATCTTTAAGTTCATCAAGACCTTTAATATTGTTGATCACCCGCTTGCTATAATTATTTAGCATCGCATTTTCGATTTGTTTCATTACAGCTGCGCGTTGTCCTGGCTTTGTTCTTACAGCAAATTGTGCGTAAGTTTTGCCTTGAATATACGGAATAAGCGCGACATTATTGGGGTGACTATCTTTTAGCCAAGGGCCTTTCATTGGCGCTGTGATCCCAATAATTTGTAGGGGTAAGTCACCAAAATAAATGGTTTTTCCTAGGCCATCTCCCTTAGGGAAAAGCTCATTGGCTAACGCCTCAGTAACTATAGTGACATTAGTTGTTCTATCTGTCGGTGAATTTGTAATGAGTACTTCAGCCTCAGTAAAATTACGCCCAGCAATTAATTTTACGCCATATGTGTCTAGGCCGTGCTCATCAATAAAAAAGTAAGCAGTGCGCACATTTTTGCTTTCTTGTGGTGCAGGTTTTAAATTAAAGCCGGAAGCGCTGCCACTACCAGATAACGGAATACTGCTACTTTGCGCTGCACTCTCAACCCCTGGTAGGGCTCTTAACATGGCTTCATCTAGTTCAAACTGCTGGCTAGCATCAACGTCTTTCCCAAAGGTCATCACATTGAACTTAAACAAGTCTTGCTCTGGATAGCCGGTTTCTTGGTTTAAAAAAGCGATTCTATCTTGAATGATAAACGCCGCATTACTAACAATAGCCGTTGTAATTGCAATTTGAATTAAAAGTAATATTGCGCCTACCTTTGAGCGGCAAAGGGCATGAAATATTGGTTTTATTTCTAACATGATTAGCTCCTTATTGGCTCTTTAAGTAAATGGCAGGGTTGGTTTTACACACTAGCCAAGCAGGGTAAAGCCCAGCAATAATGCAAGTAGTTATTGCGATAACTGGGGCACTTAATAACATGGCTAAATCCATCGTGGCTATGTTTTTGTAATATTCGTAACTTTGCCTTACCCCGAGAAGGCCAATTTGTGCAAGTACAATACCGAGCAACCCGCCGATAAAACCAAGCATGGCTACTTCTACTAAATGCTGTAGAAAGACTTGTCGCTTACTTGCCCCGAGTGCTCGACGCACGCCGACTTCTGGAGCACGGCGTAAAAACTTTGCTAGTAATAATCCTAAAATATTAGCTAAACACACCGCTAAAAACATAAAGCTTAAACTAACCAGTATTTTGTTATCTTCACTAACGACATTGTTGTATTCCATCCATTGGTTTACATCACGTAGGCTATATTCAGGTTTCTCTCGGGTGAAGCGGCCACGTTTTTTTTGCTCTTCAATGTAAGAGGTGAGGTAATCACCGTAAGCGGTTTTCTGCTCTGGTGTATCAAGCTGAGCCCAAAATTGGATCCACACTATTTCCGATTGTAATCTATCGGCATAGGTATTTATATTTTCATGTTTCCAGCCATTGCTATTGCCCCAGCTGGTGAGCTCTTTTGCTTTAATTAAACTAAAGGGTAAAAATAGGTCTGCTATTTTATCAAAAGCGCCGTTATTTAAATCGTAATATTTAAGGTTGAGGGGCCAGTCATCAATGACACCGACAATTTGGTAGCTATCGTCATCCAAATAGACTAGTTTGCCGATGGAGTTCTTACCCGCAAACAACTTATCGTTCAGCTCTTTTGAAATCACCAAAACAGGGGCTGCAGATTGCTCTTGTTGATCACTCCACACACCGCCATAAATAAATGGCACATCAAACATGCTAAAAAAGTCAGGTGTGGTCATGCGTGCTTCACCAGTAAACGGCTTAACTTTATCTGAGTCTAAATACACAGAGAAACCAGTACGCATCATAGCTACTTTATTTTCTGGGATTGGAGCATTGTGCAAACTAACTGCATCTTGATAGGTCAGTTGCATAGGAATATCGTCACCCGTCCACCACGTGTGACCTTCATCCATGGTTTGTAATTGTACGTTATACAATTGACTGCTTTTATGCGGGATCGGATCTGCTGACATCATATGATAAACGCTTAAACTGGTCATGGTTACACCAATCCCAATGGCAATCGCCAGCACCATTAAGAAACTCACCAGAGGAGTGCGCTTAAAGCTACGCCAACTTAAATCGAGGTAATGTAATAGCATGGCTTACGCTCCTGCAACATTTTTAAGGTTTTGTGCGCCTTGATACAGCGTAAAGTCGGCAAGTTGTCCATCGACCACCTGAATGTTTCTTGGCGCTCTGCGAGCAAGCTCAGGATCATGGGTCACCATAATGATGGTCGCGCCATCGCGATTGATTTGTTCAAGCAGCTCCATTACTTGACGAGCCATAAGGCTGTCGAGATTACCGGTTGGTTCATCGGCAAGTAAAAATCGTGGCTCGCCAGCAAGCGCGCGTGCTATGGCTACTCGTTGTTGCTGTCCGCCAGAGAGTTGCTGTGGCAAATGTTTTGCCCGAGAGGCAAGACCAACTTGTTCTAAACATTTTTCAATGCGACGTTTACGCTCTGCGGCTTTAATACCTCTATAACGTAGCGGTACTTCAATATTTTCATATAAGTTTAAGTCAGGTATTAAATTGAACCCTTGGAAGATAAAGCCTATTTTTTGATTTCGACAATCTGCGCGCTGGTTATCGTTTAACTTACCTACATCAATTCCATCAAGTAAATATTCACCTGCAGAGAAGGGTTCTAACATTCCAGCTATATTTAAAAAGGTCGTTTTTCCTGATCCGCTAGGGCCTGTAACAGCAATAAATTCGCCTTCATCAACGTGTAGATTAAAATCACGTAATGCATGGGTTTGAACCATTTCTGTTTGATATACTTTACTTATATTATTCATCTTTAACATGCTTTTTCCTTTTGTTGTTTGGTTCTACGCGATTGTTAGCGAAGTAATAATGTGTGTGTGTGTTTGAAACTGTTATAGCTTGAGATAATCAATTCATCGCCAGCTTGAACCCCTGAGATTAACTCAACCGCATTAATGCTGGTTGCACCAATTGAAATATCAATGAGCTGAGCTGTATCACCGGTAATTTTATAAACCTGTGTACCGCCTTGTTGTAAAAATGCCCCACGCTTAACTTGTAAAACATCGTCACGATTTTCTAATAAAATACGTGCTGTTAATCGTTGGTTTTGTCTGATACCCGTCATGTCTTTGTCAAAACGTACACGCGTTGTGACTTCTCTATTATTTACTTCTGGTGAAATGGCAGAGAGGGCGCCCATCACTTTGCTAGCGCCCATTGTTATCTCTACGTCCATACCTAAACCAAGCTCATTTGCATAACTTTCAGGGACTTGTAGCTCTGCTTCAAAATTACTCAAATCAACTAAAGTCATTAATGGTTGGCTTTGTGTTACCGCTTCTCTTTGTTGAACTAGTAAGTTACCTACAATCCCTGACACAGTGGCTTTAATTGTTAAGTTATTAACTTTACGAAGTAGATCATCGACAATCAGTTGTTGACGAGTGACATCTCGTTTAGCGGCCTGTAGTTCAAAAGCAAGTGTATCTTTGGACAATTCAACTTCTTGCTCTGCATGTTTATAAGAGAGTTTTGCACGGGCAAGCTCATCAATGGCTTTTTCGTGATCAATTTGACTGATCACATTTTTTTGCATTGATAAGGCCGCTCTGCGATTTTCTCTATCGGCAGCGTTTAACTCTACTTGTGCTAGATCAAGTGCTTTATTTAAGCTTAATGATTGGCGGCGTGCCTCAAGGTGTTTACGTTGTAGCTCGCCCTCAAGACGAGCTAAAACAGACTGTTGCTGCTTTAATTCGTTTGTGAGCTCAGGACTATCAACCATGGCTATTACATCATGCAGTTTTACTGAGTCACCAGCATTAACCTTCAATGAAACAAAGCCTCGTTCAGGGCTGTAAACTTTTGGTGCTCTGGCGGCCACAATTTTACCGCTGGCTGCAACATCGCGTATTAGCGATTGGCGCACCACCGTGGCTATTTGTAGGCTTACTCTATCAACCGAGATAGTACCTTCTTGATCAGCATTTAATAGTGCATATACACATAGAGCAACTAGGCCCACAATAAATATAAACAGCCTGATGTATTTTTTAAAATTTATAGGTCGTGAGATTTGCGTGTCTTGCCCGCTAGTGTCTTTAATCATTATTCATTCTCTTAGTGTTTTTCAAACACAGTAATCATTAGCGAGGCAATAAACAGAATAATTGGTGAAATTAAAAATAAGCCAATAGTAAACATTCGAACATCCTCAAAATTTATATAGTTATGCTGTATTCGAATAGCATGCCATTTTTTATCTTATTGAATTTATTTGATTTTTAACTTTACCCTTTTTGTTTTACATGTCCGCGGACATAAAAAGTGTCCGCTGCGGGCACTTTTTTGATTTGTCTATGGGATGAGGTTACCTCAACGTAAAGCAAAGCAAGTTGTTAATTAATGCATAACATGAGGGGAGCGTTTAAATCTATTGAATAAACTATGCGCTAATAGAAGCCGCTGTAATTAAATGTCGTGTTCAGATGAATTACTAATACAGCACAAAAGAGGAAATAGCCCCTAATGAATAGTTATTCATTTTTAGCTCACCTTACGTTTACGTAAACTGCTAGTCGCGCATGCTTTTTGTTTACAAGTTTTTAAAAATAACACCGGTGTCAATCTATTTTTCGATTCGATATCTATGCAAATGTTAATGGGTGGCATTATTTTATGATTTTTAATTAAGTTGAAATATATTCAATATAATGAATATGTATTCATAAAAATATTGACTCAAGGGGGGAATAACGCTAATTTTGTTCGTCTGTTAGCAAATCGTCGAGCCGTTCATCCACGTTAACAGCGCAGCAAGGGGAGGGGTCCATGTTATATGACTCAAAACTAGAAAAAGATAATTGTGGCTTTGGCTTAATAGCCCAAGTTAATAACCAAGCGAGTCACCGACTCATTCGTACGGCGATCACCGGTTTAGATCGCATGCAGCACCGCGGTGGTATTTCTGCTGATGGTAAAACGGGTGATGGTTGTGGCTTGTTATTACAAAAACCAGACAGCTTCTTTCGGGCTATTGCTGCCGAGAATAATTGGCATTTAGGTAAAAATTACGCCGTTGGGATGATCTTCCTCAATGCTGATCCGGTACTAGCACAAGCAGCCAAAGATGTTTTAAGCGAAGAACTAGAAAAAGAAACGCTAAATATTTTGGGCTGGCGTGTGGTTCCAACTGATCCATCAATGTTAGGACCTATTGCTCTAAAACAATTGCCAGGTTTTGAACAAATTTTTATTAGTGCGCCAGAAGGTTGGCGTTCTAAAGATTTAGAACGCCGCTTGTATGTTGCACGTCGTCGTGCAGAAAAGCGTCTAATGGACGATGAATCATTTTATATTGCGAGCTTATCTGGGCTAGTCACAATATATAAAGGCTTAATGATGCCTGCTGACTTGCCTAATTTTTATCTTGATCTTGCGGATATTCGCATGACTAGTGCTATTTGTGTTTTTCATCAACGCTTCTCTACAAACACACAGCCTCGCTGGCCTTTAGCGCAACCATTTCGTTATTTAGCGCACAATGGTGAAATTAATACTATTGAAGGTAACCGCCAGTGGGCCCGTGCACGCTCTTATAAATTTGCTTCGCCGCTTATTCCTGATTTACAAAGTGCAGCGCCGTTTGTTAATGAAACAGGGTCTGACTCATCTAGCCTCGATAATATGCTAGAGCTGTTTTTAGCTGGTGGTATGGATTTATTCCGTGCGATGCGCATGCTAGTGCCGCCAGCATGGCAAAAAAACCGTGCTATGGATGACGACTTACGTGCATTCTATGATTTTAATTCGATGCATATGGAACCGTGGGATGGCCCTGCAGGCATCGTTATGTCGGATGGGCGTTTTGCAGCCTGTAACCTAGACCGTAATGGTCTGCGCCCTGCGCGTTATATTATTACTCAAGATGGTTTTATTACTTTAGCTTCTGAGGTGGGAATTTGGGATTACACCGCTGACGAGGTGGTAGAAAAAGGACGTGTTGGCCCAGGCGAGCTACTGGTTATTGATACCAAACTCGGAAAAATTTGGCATTCAGATGAAATTGACCAAGACTTAAAATCACGCCACCCTTATAAATCGTGGTTAGAAGAAAACGTTAAACGCTTAACACCTTTTGAAGCACTGACTGAGCAAGATGCAGGTAATCGCTCATTCGATGATGCAACTCTAGTCAAATACCAAAAGATGTTTGGCTATACTAACGAAGAGCTAGACAGCGTCATTCGTGTCATGGGTGAAAATGGGCAAGAAGCCACTGGCTCAATGGGTGACGATACGCCGTTTGCCGTACTGAGCGAAGGGCACCGTTCACTTTATGATTATTTCCGTCAAAAGTTTGCTCAGGTTACTAATCCGCCAATTGATCCGTTACGTGAAAACCATGTAATGTCGTTGGCAACGTGTATTGGCAGTGAGCAAAACGTATTTAATGAAACAACAGGGCACGCTAAACGCCTGCAATTTGATACGCCTATTTTAATGTACGCTGATATGCAGCAGCTACTTAACGCCGATGAAGCGCACTACAGCTATTGTAAGATTGATATTACTTACACCGTAGAAGAAGGCCTTGAGAATGCGGTTAAGCGCATCTGTGATGAAGCACAAGCAAAAGCCGCATCTGGCTGCATTATGCTGGTATTAACGGATCGTAACTTTGATGACAATCAATTACCTATTCCTGCAGCTATGGCGGTGGGTGCGGTACAAAAACGCTTGGTAGATAATAACTTACGCTGTGAGTCTAACATCATTATTGAAACCGGCAGCGTTCGTGACGCGCATCAATTTGCGGTTCTACTTGGCTTTGGTGCAACCGCAATCTACCCGTATTTAGCGTATGAGTCACTTGTGGCCATGAGCGATAGTAAGGTAATTAATAAGTCATACTGCGAAGTGACACTGGCTTATCGTCAAGCAATTAATAAAGGCTTGTACAAAATCATGTCGAAAATGGGTATTAGCACCGTGGCTTCATATCGTTGTTCGATGTTGTTTGAAGCGGTTGGTCTATCTGACGCGATTGTTGAGATGTGTTTTAAGGGCGTTGCAAGTCGCATAAAAGGGGCGTGTTTTAGCGACTTCGATGACGATCAGCAAAGCTTGCATAAACTGGCGCTTAGTAAACGTAAATTATTAAGCCATGGCGGTTTATTTAAATACGTTCACGGCGGCGAGTATCATGCTTACAACCCTGATGTGATTCAAACGTTACAAAAAGCAGTACGTAGCGGCGAGTATAGTGATTACAGCGAATACGCAAAGCTAGTTAATCACCGTCCAGTCGCGACTTTGCGCGATATGTTGGCTTTAAAACTGCCAGAAAAGGGTATAAGCATTGATGAGGTAGAGCCTGCCACTGAGCTTTATAAACGTTTTGATTCTGCAGCGATGAGTATTGGTGCATTATCACCAGAGGCGCATGAAGCACTAGCCATTGCTATGAACCGTTTAGGTGGTTGCTCAAATTCTGGCGAAGGTGGCGAAGATAAACTTCGTTACGGTACAGAAAAAAATTCACGGATTAAACAAGTGGCCTCAGGTCGATTTGGTGTAACACCTCATTATTTACGCAGTGCGGATGTCATTCAAATAAAAGTGGCTCAAGGCGCTAAGCCGGGCGAAGGCGGGCAGTTACCAGGTGAAAAAGTAACGCCCTATATTGCCAAGCTTCGTTACTCGGTACCAGGCGTGACACTAATTTCACCGCCACCGCATCATGATATTTACTCTATTGAAGATTTAGCTCAGCTTATTTTTGATTTAAAGCAAGTAAACCCGAATGCACTGATTTCAGTAAAACTGGTATCTGAACCGGGCGTAGGAACAATTGCAACCGGTGTTGCAAAAGCGTATGCCGATCTAATTACTATCTCAGGCTACGATGGTGGCACGGGTGCAAGTCCCTTAACCTCGGTTAAATATGCTGGCAGCCCATGGGAGCTTGGCCTTGCAGAAACGCAACAAGCACTTGTCGAAAATGGCCTTCGTCATCGTATTCGCCTGCAAACAGATGGGGGGTTAAAAACCGGGCTTGATATCATTAAAGCAGCCATTTTAGGCGCTGAAAGTTTTGGTTTTGGTACCGGACCCATGGTGGCGTTAGGCTGTAAATACTTACGAATTTGTCACTTAAATAACTGTGCTACTGGTGTGGCAACCCAAGACGATACACTGCGCCAAAAGCATTATCACGGCTTACCAGAAATGGCGATGAACTACTTTAAGTTTATAGCTCAAGAAGCGCGTGAAATTATGGCAAGTTTAGGTGTTGCAAACCTAACCGATTTGATTGGTCGCTTAGATTTACTCGAAGCCATTGAAGGCAAAACAGCCAAACAGCAAAAAATAGATTTATCAGCGGTTATCGCTAAGCCGAACAACCCAACGGGTGAAACACTGTTTTGCAGTGCACCAAATAGCTCGCACTATTTAGGTGAGTTAAATGAGAGCTTGCTAGGCAAGGCAAAAGAGGCAATTGATAATTCAAGCGGCATTTCATTAGTGAGTCGTATATGTAATACCGATAGATCGGTTGGCGCAATGCTTTCTGGTTATATTGCTGATAAGCACGGTAATCAAGGTATGGCAGCAGATCCAGTGGTGATTGAACTTCATGGTACAGCTGGCCAGTCATTCGGGGTATGGAATGCTGGCGGCCTTGAAATGACTTTAGTTGGTGATGCCAACGATTACGTTGGTAAAGGGATGGCTGGCGGTAAGCTAGTCGTTCGCCCACCACTGGGTTCGTCATTTGAAAGTCACAAAGCAACCATCGTAGGTAATACCTGTTTATATGGTGCCACTGGCGGTAAATTGTTTGCAGCCGGATGTGCTGGTGAGCGTTTTGCTGTGCGTAATTCGGGTGTGCAAGCTGTTGTTGAAGGTGTTGGTGATAATGGTTGTGAATATATGACAGGTGGTGTGGTATGTGTACTTGGTAATGTAGGAGTTAACTTTGGTGCAGGTATGACCGGTGGTTTTGCTTATATTTTAGATGAACGAGGTGATTTTGAGAAACGCATTAACCCAGAGTTGGTTGAAGTGGTTACTTTAGATGATTTGAGTTCACATCAAGAGCATTTACGCGGCTTAATTGCTGACCATTTAGAGCTAACAGGCTCATGCAGAGCAGAAACTATTTTAGCTAACTTTGAACTTTATTTACCGATGTTCAAATTAGTAAAACCTAAATCAAGTGACGTAAAAAGTTTACTCGGGCATCGCGCTCGCAGTAGCGCCGAACTACGTGTTCAAGCGCAATAAGGGGGCAGTATGAGCGAAAATGTATATCAATTTATAGACGTGCAGCGTGTAGACCCACGCAAGAAACCAATCTCGTCGCGTAAAAAATCGTTCGTAGAAATTTATGAACCCTTTTCAGAAAACCAAGTTAATTCACAGGCAGATCGCTGCCTTGATTGCGGTAACCCTTATTGTGAGTGGAAATGTCCAGTACATAACTATATTCCACAATGGTTAAAACTGATCCGTACAGGGCGCATTTTAGAGGCCGCTGAGCTTTCGCACCGTACTAACAGTTTGCCAGAGGTGTGTGGAAGAGTATGCCCACAAGACCGCTTATGCGAAGGCTCATGTACGTTAGATGAAGAGTTTGGAGCGGTAACAATCGGTAACATCGAAAAATACATCACCGATACCGCGTTCAAAATGGGCTGGAAGCCAGACATGTCTTATGTGACATGGACTGATAAAAAAGTGGCTATTATTGGTGCTGGGCCAGCAGGGTTAGGCTGTGCTGATATTCTAGTACGTAATGGCGTAAAGCCTGTGGTATTTGACCGTCACCCTGAAATTGGTGGGCTGTTAACCTTTGGTATTCCTTCTTTTAAATTAGAAAAAGAAGTCATGCAAAAACGTCGCGAAATATTTACCGAAATGGGTGTTGAATTTAAACTTAATGTCGAAGTAGGTAAAGACATTAGCATGGATGAAATTCTTAATGAGTATGACGCTGTATTTTTGGGAGTGGGGACTTATCAAAGTATGCGTGCAGGGCTTGAGAACGAAGATGCACCGGGGGTGCATGATGCCCTGCCATTCTTAATTGGTAACACTAATCGTGTTATGGGTTACGATGAGTCTAAACAAGCCTGCATTGATATGGCAAACCAAAAAGTAGTGGTACTAGGTGGTGGTGATACAGCAATGGACTGTGTGCGTACCTCCATTCGCCATAACGCGTTAAAAGTAACGTGTGCTTATCGTCGTGATGAAGAGAACATGCCTGGTTCAAAACGCGAAGTAAAAAATGCAAAAGAAGAGGGCGTAATTTTTACTTATAACGTACAGCCTAAAGGGATTGTCCTTGATGATAAAGGCGCAGTTGCAGGCGTTAAAATGGTAAAAACTCAGCTTGGCGAGGCAGATGAAAATGGCCGTCGTCGTGCTGAAGAAGTACCGGGATCAGAGCACGTTATTGAAGCCACACAAGTGATTATGGCATTTGGCTTTAAGCCTCATAAAATGGACTGGTTAGAACAGTACGATGTAGAAATTAATCACTGGGGTGGTATTAATGCACCCGAGCAAGGTGAATTTACACATCAAACTACCAACCCTAAAATATTTGCTGGTGGTGATATTGTTCGTGGTTCAGACTTAGTGGTTACTGCTATATTTGAGGGGCGTAATGCTGCAGAAGGCATTATGGATTATTTAAAAGTGTAAATAATTCTTTTGTTAGAATGGAGTCAAAAGCAAACCTTCGGGTTTGCTTTTTTATTCCCTCAGTTTTACAAATAAAAATGCCCACAATACACAGGTTGTGGGCATTTTTAAACGCTATGTTAGTTAATCCATCGAGAAGTGATCAAGGCTCGGTTTCACTCTGGCTTGTCGACGTTTCACACTTTTATAGCAGATAACGTTACAAACAAGCTGTAGGGCAATAACCAACAAACTAAGTGTTATTAAGCCACTAATAGCTGTGCTGCTAAAAACTAACATAACAGCAATAACAATATGTACAATTAATGCCACATTTAAAAAACGATATAATCCTTGTTTAAATTGTGTGTGTTTAAACTTGCTAAACATTGCTAAAAGTACACTAACTATCAATAGTAGCCAGTTAATTGCTAAGCCAAAATAAATGACCGTTGTTTGCATCAAGGTATCCTCACCGTATCAAGGTAACGCACTATAAATGTATAATTTTATCCGTGCGCTTTTATAAGCTCTTTTGCATTTGCTTTAGCTGTTTTGCTAATGTTATCACCACCCAGCAAACGCGCAATTTCATTAACCCTGCCATCTTTATTTAATGCCAGCATATGAGTAAACGTTTCACCGTCTGCAATTTCTTTGGCAACAAAAAATTGTTGATGAGCGCTACTAGCCACTTGCGGTAAATGAGTTACACAAATTACTTGTGTCGATTTACCTAATTGGCGCAGTAGTTTACCAACGGCAGCAGCTGTTGGGCCAGAAATACCGACATCCACTTCATCAAATATAAGCGTAGGAGTCGTGACTTTTTGGGCAATAATAACCTGAATAGCCAAACTAATACGTGATAACTCACCACCAGAGGCTACTTTTGCTAAAGGTTGTAGTGGTTGCCCTGGGTTTGTTGATACTAAAAACGATACATTATCAAAACCTAAGCTGTTTGGAGAGCGATCGGTATGTGCTGTAAGAGCTATTTCAAATACGCCATTTTCCATGGATAAGTTAGCCATACTTTCGCTGATCAAGCCATTAAGTGTATTAGCATATTGATGACGGCTAGCACTTAATTCCTCACTAGCCGTTTGATAATCTTCAAGAGCATCTGCAATTTCACCTTCAAGCTGTTCGAGGCGCGAACTATTACTGCTTATAGAGTCTAGTTCTTGTGTTACATTTTGATGAAACTCAACGAGCTCTTGTGGCTTTATATGGTGTTTTCTTGCTAAATCCATAGCGCCGCTGAGTCTGTTTTCTACTTCCGTTAAGCGAGTAGGATCTAAGTCAGCTTGTTCAGTATAATTGCGTATTTCTCTGCTTGCTTCTTCAACTTGAACCGCTGCTTCTGTCAGTAATGCTGCTACATTGGCCAGGGTTTCATCATAATGTGCAAGTTCATTAAATTGTTGTGCGCTGTGTTGTAAAAGAGAGCACGCATTTTGCTCATCACTTTCGTATAAATGTTGTAGCTCGCGCTGACAAGATTGCAAAATAGTTTGGCTGTTACTGAGCTTATAATGCTCTGCTTCTATTTGTTCAAACTCACCAGCTTGCAACGCAAATTCATCAAGCTCAGCCACTTGATATTCTAATAATTGTTTTTGCGCAGCTTGTTGTTGTTGTTGGTGTTCTAGTTGTTTAAATTCTTTTTGTAAATCAGCATAACGTTTATAGCGTTGGCTTACAGCATTAACTAGATTTTGGTGCCCGGCGTAAGCATCCAGTAGCTGTAATTGATGCTCTGCTTTTAATAGATGCTGGTGTGCATGTTGACCGTGTATAGAAATTAAATATTGGCCTAGCTCTTTTAGCTGTGCAGCGGTGACAGGGCTACCATTAATGTAGCTTTTGCTGCGGCCATTCTTGCAAACAACTCTACGAAGTAGACATTCGTTATCGTCATTATTAAGCATGTTCTCTTCTAGAAATGCATGGGCGTGTGGCAAATTGCTTAAATCAAATTGCGCACTTACCTCGGCTTTATCAGTGCCTGGGCGCACAGCTGAAGCCTCTGCTCTTTCTCCAAGGCACAATGATAACGCATCAATAGCGATTGATTTACCCGCACCCGTTTCACCGGTAATAGCGGTCATGCCCGAATGCCATTCAGTGCTTAAATTACTTACAATTGCAAAATTTTTAATTTCTAAACCAATTAACATACTGTTCATCCATCCAGTGAATTAACTGTTAATTTATACAGTGTTTTGGTTTATTGCAAATTAAATTTCTATATTTTAAGCAAGGCTGGACTCAATTAGTGTTTTTTTTTCTTCATCAATAGGGAGGGTTTCATCGTTAAGATCAATATTATCAACTGGTTGTATGTTGTCTTCAGTTTTCAACTTTAAGATTAACGTAGGAAGGACTTCTTGGTAAAAATTTTTATTGTATAAAATACCTTGAGCTGGCAACTCTGCTATAAAATATTGAGTGCTGTCGGCAAATGCTTGGCTATTGTTACTTTTATAGGTTTTTATAAGCTCTTCGTTAAGTATGTTAATAAGTTGGTCACATAA
This sequence comes from Pseudoalteromonas sp. P1-16-1b, assembly GCF_001401785.1. GTDB lineage: Bacteria > Pseudomonadota > Gammaproteobacteria > Enterobacterales > Alteromonadaceae > Pseudoalteromonas > Pseudoalteromonas undina. The sequence continues at coordinate 76,698 of NZ_LKGQ01000017.1, forward strand.
CGATTCCAACTTAACTAAATTTTCATCGGTGTGAGGCTGTACCACGAAAAAGTTACTTACAACTGCTTGAATTCGAGGAAGCTGCTTAGCACTGATGACATTTGCATCAAGTAATTCGTTTAGTTTTATTTTTAAACGTGATTGAGTACTTGCTACGCGCTCGTTAAACAGTTTTTTCTTTGCTTCAATGGTTTTTTTTCGATTACTCTCAATTAGCAAGTAGCTGCCAAGTAAAGTAATTAATAATAATAAAGCAAGAAACACTACATAAGTCATTACTACTTTTTCCTGATGATATTTAAAAATTCTAGCCCGATATTTTGCGCTAAAGTTGCATGTTTGGCAATAAAATTAGTATAACCGGCTACCCCAATTTAGCTTTTTACGTAGCACATTATAATAAGAATAATTTTTTGGGTGGATTAAGCGTAATTTTTTGTCAGCTTTACGTATAACTACCTCATCACCCGGTAATACGGCGAGTACAACATGGCTGTCACAGCTTACTTGTAAGCTATCAGTATTTTCTAAACTAAGCTTTAAACGCACTTCATTATCAGCATCCACCACTAAAGGGCGACTTGATAAAGTATGTGGAAACATCGGAACCAGTGACATTGCATTAAGCTCTGGTGTTAAAATAGGCCCACCGCCTGATAAAGAGTATGCCGTTGAGCCTGTTGGAGTCGACACAATCAAACCATCGGAGCGTTGAGAAAATACAAAGTCATCGTTTATAAAGGCTTCAAACTCAATCATATGTGCTACTTTATCAGCATGAAGTACTGCTTCGTTTACTGCAGAATTAGCGCTTTTAAGTTCGTTATGACGATACACTTCAACTTCTAATAAAAAACGTTTTTCTTCAATGTAATCGCCGCTGAGTACCTGTTCTAAGCTACCCTCAAACCCTTCTGGATTCAAATCAGTTAAAAAGCCTAAATTACCCCTATTTACACCAATTACGGCTATATCAAAGCGAGCAAGCACCCGTGCAGCACCCAGCATGTTGCCATCGCCTCCAACCACAATCGCCAAGTCGGCACGCTCGCCTAAATCAACGAGCTTTACGAGTTTGTCGCTCGGTACATCACTAAGTTGACTCCCTGTACGTTTTTCAACAATCACCTCAAAGCCTAAAGCTAATAAAAACGTATGTAATCGTTGTAAAGTAGCGGCAGCATTAGGATGATTTGGCTTACCAATCAAGCCGATAGTGTTAAAGGGAGAGTCCATAATAAATACACTGAGAGTTCTAATATTTGTAGAGTAACCTAAAACAGAAGTGTTTGAAAACACAGATCTTAGTAATAACCAGCGGATTTAATTAATTCACTGTAAAATTTAGATTTATTGTATTTTTTATACTTGAAATAATAATACTTAGCCCCGATATAACAGCTATGCATAAAGATGTAGATAACATGAAACTAAACCCACGAGATCAGCAAATATTTGCCGCTGTTATGAGTATGTACTGTAATGGCGATGGCTTACCTGTGCCGTCAACAAAAATTGCAAAGCAAAAAGGTATGGCGGTATGCTCTGCCACTGTGCGTAACGCGATGGCGCGCCTTGAAAAAATAGGCTTGTTGTATTCACCACATACATCGGCTGGCCGAGTGCCAACCAATGATGGGTTTGACTATTGGTTTGATGAGTTTTTTACGCTCAATGATATTGCTAATTATTGGCAACCTGAGCAGGCACAATTGGTTGAGCTAGCACATGGCTTGAGTCAACGTTACCAAGTATGCTGTTGTGTGGGGCTACCGCAGGTTAGAACACAGCAGGTATTTAGGGTAGAAGTGCTCGACTTTGATGCAAACAACTGGCTTATTTTACTCTTAGATAGAGCAGGGCAGAGCCACAATATTTGTATTAATAAGCCTCATGACCCTAGCGATAGCCAACGCTATGAATTTGCTACTTGGCTCAATACGGTTTTTAGTCAGCAATCTTTAATTGAAGGCCTCTACCGAATGCAGGCAATGGCAAATACGGCTCCGCGTAATTGTCATGACTCTTTAACTCAATGGACCCGTGAGCTAAGCCAAAAATTAGGCTCAGATAACAGCATCGTTGTTGGCGAAAATTACCTTTATAAAAAAATAGACTGTGAGCAAAGTCTCAATATTGGTGTGTCATTCTTAAATTTTGTTGAAGATAAACTCGTTTTCAAAAATGGGGTCTCTATTCTCAATACTGAAAACTTACCTTTTAGCTCCTGTGATGATCTTATCGTGATCAGTGTGCCGTATTTTCAAAACCAAGAATATCAAAGTCGTTTTTGTGTTATTTGTCCAAAATCAGCGCAATTAGAGAAAATAATCCAAGAATTTAAATTATTAGAGCCATTGAGCTCTTGAATCTTTTTATTCAATCCCCATAATTACCGCAGTTGTAAAGAATTGGAGCGTATATTTTATGTCTGAGCAGACACAAAACCCAGAGCAAGAAGTAGAACTGAACGAAGAAGTGACGCAAATGGAAGCTGACGTTGAGGCGGCAGTTGAAGCAGCAGAACAACATGCTGAGCAAGAGCAAAGCCCTGAAGCAGAAATTGCTATGTTATATGCCGAGCTTGAAACTGCAAAGCAAACTATTGCAGATCAAAAAGATAGCGTAGTTCGCGCTGCTGCAGATGTGGACAATATGCGTCGTCGCGCTGCACAAGATGTAGAAAAAGCACACAAATTTGCACTAGAAAAGTTTGCTAATGAATTACTCCCTGTTATAGATAACTTAGAGCGTGCTATTGAGTTTTCTGATAAAGAAAATGAAACGCTTAAGCCTTTACTTGAAGGCATTGATATGACGGTGAAAAGCTTTAACGACGCGGTAGCTAAATTTGGTGTTGAAATTGTAAACCCTCAAGGTGAGCAGTTTAACCCAGACTTTCATCAAGCAATGTCAATCCAACCAAGCAACGATGTAACACCAAATACTGTTTTAGCAGTAATGCAAAAAGGTTACACATTAAACGGCCGTTTATTACGCCCTGCAATGGTTATGGTATCTAAAGCCGCTGACGCTTAATTAAGTATACAATTTAAAAATGCCTCATTATGAGGCATTTTTTTTGTCTTTAAAATAATGTATTAACTGCACCAGTATTGTAAGTACCACCGCACTAAACATTAAACTAGAAAATGGAACCGCACTTTGTGCATGCATTACCGCTAATATAGGGCCTACTAATGCGCCACTACCAAAACGCAAGGTGCCGATAACCGCCGTGGCAGTTCCGGTATTTTGTTCAAACTTCATCAAAATTAATGAATCTGCATTACTTGCTATTATGCCTAAGCTCATCATTAACGGGGCAATAGCCGCAACAATAAAGTAAAGCGATAAATGCAACACACTAAAGCTGAGTAATGCTGTGCCAGAGATAAAACCACACATTAGCCCGTAATAAAGCATTTTTCGTGAGCCAATACTTGGCACTACGCGAGTATTTAAAAAGTTACCAAACATCAGCGCCATTACATTAAAAGCGAATAGCAGGCCAAACAATTGTTCCGATACTTTAAATAAGTCGAGGTAAATATATGGAACCGAGGTTAAAAAGCAAAAAAAGCCAAACGACACAAACATCGAGCTTAAAATATCAGCGCGGGCGTGCGGGTTGCTTAATACAATTTTGTAACTTGAAAAGAATAGCGATAACCCTTTTCGATCATTTTTAAATATCGGGATATCGATTAAATAACGCTGTACAAAAAGTAAAATTACAAAGCTATAAGCCGCTAAAACAATAAAAATAGTCGACCACAGCGAAAAGCCTAAAATAACTGAGCCGATAGAGGGGGCAAGTAAAGGCGCTATCATCATGATCATAGACACATACGACATACCCTTAGCGGTATTTTTTTGATATATGTGCCTTATTATCCCAGGAACGACAACCGTGGCAGCTGCCCCAGTAAATGCCTGTACCGCTCTTAACACCCAAAAAGTATGCACTTCAGTAGTAAATGCCAATGCGAGTGAACTTAAGCCAAATAAACTGAGCCCTATTCGCGCTAGTTTACGCCTGCCAATTTGATCGGCTATAGGGCCAAAAAATAACATGCCCAATGCATAACCTGCTAAATAGATACTCAACGAGATTTGAACATTTGGCATGCTAGTATTGAGATCGTTGGCAATTACCAGCATCGCCGGTAAGTACATATCGATGGCTAAAGGCGTGATTGCTACAATACTGGCTAATAAAGGCAATAAAATACGGGTATTAAAAGAAGAAGCCGAAGCGCTCATTTAAAAACTCAAAACAACGAATATAGGTTGGGCAGTATAGCAGGGCAATGGCGTTGGATAAACTTAGTTTGCCTGCTAACTTAATTGTTTAATCGCAAAAAGCAAAGATTTTAAACTAACACCGCGTTTGCTATTCTATACTTAATAAAACAATGATCTAGGGTAACATAATGAAGAAATTGGTTTTGGCAGTACTTGCTAGTGCAGTATTAGTAGGTTGTAAAACATCACCAACTGGACGAACGCAAATTGCGCTTTACTCAGACCAACAAATGAGTCAGATGGGCACTGCCAGTTTTGCAGAAATGAAAAAAAATCAGCCGGTAAATAAAGACCCAAAAGTAAACAGTTACGTCAATTGTATTGCTGATAAAGTAGTAGCCGTTCTACCAACAGATTATGCATCTCAAAACTGGGAAGTGGTGGTATTTGAAGATGAATCTGCAAACGCCTTTGCATTGCCAGGTGGTTATATTGGGGTGCACACTGGACTATTAAAAATTGCTACAAACCAAGATCAGCTTGCAACTGTTTTAGGTCATGAAGTCGGTCATGTGATTGCAGAGCACTCAAATGAACGTGTTTCACAAAGCTCTATTTTACAAACTGGAATGAAAGTGGGCAGTGCGGCGCTTGAAATGGGCAACGTGCAATACCGCAATGAAATTATGCAAGGACTTGGTCTTGGCGCTCAATATGGTGTGGTTTTACCGTTTAGTCGTTCACATGAGACAGAAGCTGACGTTATTGGTTTAGATTTAATGGCGCAAGCAGGTTTCAATCCTAAAGAGTCTGTTACGCTTTGGCAAAATATGAGTCAAGCGGGCAGTGGGGCAACGCCAGAGTTTTTATCAACTCACCCAGCACCAACAAGCCGTATTGCAAATTTACAATCGCAAATGGGTAAAGCGCTTAGTGAGCAAAAAACAGCTAAAGCACAAGGTAAAAATCCGCAGTGTAAGTTTTAACAAAACCTTATAAGCTCGTTTAACATTAGTTTGCGAGCTTAATCAAACTAACTTGAAAATGAGAACATGTAGTTTGTAATAGCTAAATAGGAAAATTCAAGGATGAAAAAAATAGTTGTAATCATTAGCGTTGTTTTGATCAGCTTAGTTACAGTTTTCAGTATATTATCCAGTAAGCGTCATAATTCAACCCTGCTTACACCAACAGAAGCCAATGTTGATATTAAAAAGCCAAAAGTTAATTTCGGGAATAACACAAACGCCAAAAATATTTATGTTAAACAGCCATTTCCTACTGATATCCCGAATGAGGAGCAATGCAAAGAGCTAAATTATAAGCAGTATCAGTTACGAGATAATAATGAACGTGATATTGAGCTAAAAGCTTCACAAGCATTTAAAAACGGGTATACAGCAAAGCAGGTCGCCGAGGCAATATGGTTTTCGAGTTACTGGTCAGTGGCTAAAACTTGGTACGATAAAGCGGCATTAGCAAAGTCAGTTGAAAAGTTGCTTCCGATTTTACAATCAATACCGAATAGTGAAAGATTAATCGCTCAATACGATTACGTTAACGCACCGGACTTAAATATAACAACTGTTGTTGATTACACTGACCTTTTGGATATACTTTGGAAAAACTTGCCCACAGATACGATTTACAAAAAGGTCAGCTCAACAAATACCTCTGCCGTTGAAATTTTTAACGAAATTGAACGGACTTTTTCAGAAATTCCATATGATGTACTTAACAATAATCAACTTTCTCCTTTAAATTCAATTTTAAATCTGTTGTTGACTAAACAGCAGCTACAATCCGCTATTATGCTTTTGCAGCGTTACCCTGATTTAAAGTTATCAGATGTAAGCTTCGATAATAAATTAGCATTGAATTTTCTCACTATTATAGGTGGTGAAGATTATGAAATTACTAATCCAACAGAGCATAAATTGTTCTTAACTCTTTTAGGGTTATTAGAGAAGCAGGTTTTTTATCAAAAAATCACACACCCTTGGTTTAGTAACGAAAAGGTCAATAAGGGGGTTGAGAAATTAAATAACGAAGGGATCGTTATTAAAATCGTTTTAATCGATGATATAGAGAAACCGAACCCTATATTGCAATTGAATATAAAAGAAAACAATTTAACTGACGAGCAACAACTGGACATCAAAAAGTGTCAATCAACGAAGGATTGGTTTACAAGCCGTGAATTAACACCCAATGAAATTGAAACATTTAAAGATCAGCCTTTTATTGCAAAGATCAAATCTTCACCTGAGTTTAAGCACTGCAAAAATAAACAAACTTTACAAAACCTACCGTTAATAAAAAGTCAATTTACTGCAGCGAGTAAGATAATTAATCAAGCAATTGGTAATCAAAACACTTCATTGCAAGAACTCGATTTAGAAACCTTAGATTTACCTGCTTTGTTACCTGAAACAAAATCTATATTAGCAGTTATTATTGCTCGAGATTACCTCCAAGCAACTAGCTTAAATGAGCAAGAAATTATAGCTAGACTAAGTAATGTTGGTTTGAAACCGTTAAGTAGTCATTCGGAATTGTTAGGAGGATTCGCAGGATTAAAAGGATTAACTTTGTGGCTTAATTCATTAAATTTCGAGCAGTTAAAGGATGCGCAGATTTTATTGAATAGGTTTTCAGCTGAAGGCGTTTTTGAACCCTTCGCTATATTAAACACTAGGCTGGGTGGCGTTGCTTATGATAATAAAAATGAATTGGATCCTCTTTATTTCTTTATCCAAAATTATTCGGAACTCTCTATTCATTCCGGTGATCCAATTACCTATGAAAATAAGAAAAATAAAGCATTTATAAACTTTTTTACTCGCAATGGAGCTCACATTGAATCGCAACATCTTCGAGCTTCATTTGCTCTCAAAATCCGATCTAAAGAAGGCTATAACCGTCTGATAACACATTTTCCTGAGTTAGAAGTAAAGAGCGGGGACGACTACTTCTCAGTTAATTGCCGATAGGTTAACAATTAGATAAAACATATATTTTTGAACTTAAAAAAGTGCGAAATGGTTCGCACTTTTTAATTTACTTTGTTATTAAAAAGTCCACTCTATGTGTACTTGTGGAACTGACTCTGTAACATCTGTACCAAGTTTGTTATGCCAGTACTGCCACTCCATACCTAACAGTAAGGTGTTTTCTTTCATCTCTAGCGCATGCCCCATATCCCATACAATAATAGGTTGAGCTAAAAACCAAGCGCGTACGTCATTACCAAACTCATCTTCACGCTCAGCAATATATTCCGCATGACCCTTAACACTAAATTTTTGTGAGCCAATCATAAATGGATATTCAAAAGCAACGTCAAACATCCAGCTGTTGGTTTCAATTGGCGCACCGCCTTTCGCAACACCTTCACTATCATCAATGTAGGCAGTCACAAGGGTTGAGAAGAAATTAAAACCAGGCACATCCCAGCTTAATTTTACACCCGGTAAGTATTTAACAACTTTAGCATCGCCTGCGGCATTAATACCCATGGTTAGGCCAACATCAACGAGCGCACCAGACGCTACTTTTTCGTCCATAACGGCCGATAAGCTAAGCGTAGAATAACCTTCAAAGTAAAAGTCTTGATCTTGGTAGTTATCGTCATTGCCATCAGTGCTGTAATCAATAAAGAAAAAGTTATCCCCATAGTCATGGCCTGAAGCATGTTGCAATGAATAAACCGTGGTGCTTGATTTTTGTTCAGTGAACGGGTTTTTATGATTACCGTTGTTAATATGAAGCGCAGTACTGCTCCAATTAGCAGCAGTAGCTGTTGAACTTAAGGCACACGCACTAAGTGCAACGAGAGGAAGTAAGTTTTTAATTTTCATAACCATATTTTATGTGACACGCTGAATACCACATTATAGCAAAGACGGTTAATTTGTTAATTATTTATTGTCATAAACAGCGTACTAGCATGTGGCTAATACACTGTTTAAAGAAGATTTAAGCTTTATTACGACGTAAACAAATAACCGCAATAGCGGTAAAGGCTAAAATAAAGCAGTAGTAAGATGAGGTTGATACTTCCCATGGGCTAATTTTAAATGTAGCACCAAGCAGAAGTGCTTGTGCGCCGTAAGGTAAAGACCCTTGGGTAACACAGGCAAAAATATCTAATAAACTGGCAGAACGTTTACCACTAATTTCGCCATCGTCAGCCAGCTTTTTAGCAATAGGGCCAGTCACAATAATAGACACTGTGTTGTTAGCAATACACATATTGCTGGTTAGCACTAATGCAGCTATCCCTAACTGATCCGCTACCTTGCGATGCCATTTTGCAATGACCTTAGTGATTGCTTGAATTTTTTGCGCGATGTAGTCGAGGCCGCCATTAATACGAATAAACTCAGAGAGGCCACCAATAAACATAGACAGTAAAAATATTTCCTGCATGTCGCTAAAACCTTGGTAAATATCTTTTACAAAGCTGGCGCCTTCATAGCTTCCGGTAAAGCCCATCAATGCGGCGAAAACAATACCGCTTAACAGTACTACAAATACATTAAAGCCCATTACTGCCAGTACTAAAATAAAGGCATAAGGAAGCACCAATAAAATATCGTAGTCTTTAGTTTCAACAACTTGCGCAGCTGGCGTTAAAAATAACAACAGTGCAATAGTAAGGATAGCGGCTGGAATCGCAATTTTAAGATTTTCTTTAAACTTATCTTTCATTTCACAGCCTTGCGTGCGGGTAGCTGCAATCGTAGTGTCAGAAATTATTGATAGGTTATCACCAAACATAGCGCCAGATACAATGGTACCGGCCATTAATGCGGGATCAATCCCTGTTTTCATTGATACTGCATAAGCAATTGGGCCAATAGCACCGATAGTTCCCATTGATGTGCCCATCGCAGTAGAGATAACCGCGGCAATTAAAAACAAACCAGGCAGAAGTAATGAAGGGGGAATAAGTGAGAGACCAGCATTAACAACCGCGTCAACGCCACCGGTTGCCCCTGCAACCGCAGAAAAAGCACCTGCTAATAAATAGATAAGACACATGGTAATAATATTGTTATTACCCACGCCTTTAATAAAGGTTTCTACACTTTGATTAATACTGGCTTTATTTAAAATAAAGGCTAAAACAATCGCAGGTAAAATAGCGACCGGTGCTGGGAGTTGATAAAATGCATAATCAACCCCTTGAGATTGCAAATATAAGCCTGAGCCTAAAAAAATAGCAACAAAGGTGAGTAGGGGGAGCAAAGAAAATCTTGCTTTATTTTTATCAAATGATGGCTGCATCATAATCCTCGTTAATTATTCATAGCAATCGAAATCGATTGATATATTAAACAGCCAAAGCATCCTTCTTTTAGCTGAATTTAGTTGTTTGTTTTACTATCTAACCAGATAAGTAACTCAACAGCGCCCGCAAGCCAAAGACCAAATCGGCGCAAAAAAAGAAGTTTAAATGTATAGATGGCTAAATGCAAAGACTATCTGTTATTATTATGAGGGTCTGTTGATCTTTCAAGGTTAAATTTGCAGCAGTCTGTTTGGTATTTAGGCAAGGCAGAGCCTATGTGGTGTGGTATTCCCCATAAATAGGCGATAACGCAGCATCAATGCCAAACAGGCGCTGCCCGAAGGGTTCTGCCTAGGAGCGATTTACTCTTTGTTGCTCGGTTTTTACTTAGCCCACTAGGTTACAAACCTCGCGCCACGATTAAACCGCTCCTAGTTTAAACAAATTTTAATCCGCAAAGGTCAACAGACCCTAAAATAATCGAAGCTTTTTTATAAGCTTTCCTGACTATTACATGAGTTTTAGATAAAATCTAGCTAACTAAAAAATACATAGGTTGTAAAAAGATGAATCGAGTAGGTGTGTTTGGTGCGAATGGCCGTATGGGCCTGGCACTTTTAGAAGCAGCAACAATCAATAAAAATTCACAATTAGCGGCGGCCTATGTACGCAGTGAGTCTGAGTTAGTCGGTCTATCGGTTAATCAACTTAATAGTGCAGCAGCTAAAGACATTCACTTTAGCAGTGAACAGCAAGTTGAAAATGTAGATGTGCTTATAGACTTTACCCTTCCACAAGGCATGAGAAATCACTTAAAAACAGCTGTTGCGCAAAAAACACCTATGGTAATTGGCACCACTGGCTTAACTCATGATGATATGGCTCTATTAACAGATGCCGCTAAACATATCCCGATCGTATTTGCGCGTAATTATAGCGTGGGCGTAAATTTACTGCTTAACTTAGTGCAAACAGCAGCGACAAAATTAGGCGATGATTTAGATATTGAAATTTTTGAAGCGCATCATCGCCATAAAATCGATGCGCCATCGGGTACAGCATTAGCTATTGGCGAGTCGATTGCACAGGCTAAAGGGTGGGATCATGATGAGGTTGCTGTTTATGATCGTAACAACATAGAGCAGGCCAAATCACAAAATGAAATTGGCTATTCGGTGCTAAGAGGCGGCGATATAGTAGGTGAACACACGGCCTACTTCGCTACAATGGGCGAAAGACTTGAATTAACCCATAAAGCAACTTCGCGAATGACCTTCGCCCTAGGTGCTATAAGAGCTGCGCAGTGGTTGAAAAATAAACCAGCAGGACTTTATGATATGCAAGATGTGCTAGATTTAAAGTAGTTAAGTTCCTTTTTTAACGCTTTGAGGTGGTTTTTTGTTATAACCACTTATTTATTGCAATTTACTAATTAGCGTTAGACCTAAAAGCCAACTTCATGTAGAATGCAGCCAATTTGCCAAAAATTACTAAATGCGTGTTTCCAATTATACTCATATGGTTAGCAAAACCGGGGTTTGTGTGGGAATAAAAAGAGTTTTAGGCAAGAAAAATGAATGAAGGTTTAGTGGTTTACATCGGCATCATTTAAGACTGCGTAAAACAATTTAAGCTCACAGAAATCAGGTTTTGACCAATTATTTGGGTATTGGCGGGGTGTTAAGCAATTTGTTTACTCCCGTTTTTTACTGTTAGGAGGTTTAACTTGACTAAATCCGCTCTGTTAGTCCTAGAAGACGGCACAGTGTTTCGCGGTACTGCAATCGGCGCTGACGGCATGTCAGTCGGTGAAGTAGTATTCAATACGTCTATGACTGGTTATCAAGAAATTTTGACTGATCCATCGTACGCGGAACAAATCGTAACTTTGACGTACCCACATATCGGTAATACGGGTACCAACAGCGAAGACGAAGAAGCGAGTCACATTTGGGCTAAAGGCCTAGTGATCCGTGATTTGCCACTGCTAGCAAGTAATTTTCGTAACGAGCAATCGTTAGATGATTACTTAAAAGAACGTAATATTTTAGGTATTGCGGACATCGACACCAGAAAACTAACCCGTATTTTGCGTGACAAAGGCGCACAAAATGGCTGTATTGTTGCTGGTGACGAACTAGACGAGAAAAAAGCGCTCGAAGCCGCGCAAGCCTTCCCAGGCTTAAAAGGTATGGATTTAGCAAAAGTTGTCTCAACCAAGGAAAATTTTGAGTGGCGCGAATCAAGCTGGACATTAGGCGAGGGGTTTAAAACCTTACACGCTGATGATGAAAAGTTTCATGTTGTTGCCTACGACTTCGGTGTTAAACGTAACATTTTACGTATGCTTGTTGATCGTGGTTGTAAACTGACCGTTGTCCCAGCACAAACCTCTGCCGCTGACGTACTAGCCTTAAACCCAGATGGTATTTTCTTATCAAACGGCCCTGGCGATCCTGAGCCATGTACTTATGCCATTGATGCAATTAAAACCTTTTTAGAAACCGACACGCCAATTTTTGGTATTTGTTTAGGGCATCAACTACTAGCACTTGCCTCAGGTGCTAAAACAGTAAAAATGAAGTTTGGCCACCATGGTGGTAACCACCCAGTTAAAGATCTTGACCGCGATGTTGTAATGATCACTGCACAAAACCACGGTTTTGCTGCAGATGAAGCCACATTACCAGATAACTTACGTGCTACGCACAAATCGTTATTTGACGGTACATTACAAGGTATTCACCGTACAGATAAACCAGCGTTTAGCTTCCAAGGTCATCCTGAAGCAAGTCCTGGTCCGCACGATGCAGCCCCATTATTTGACCACTTCATCGACTTGATGCAAGCGCGTAACCACTAATTTAACCGGAGTAATAATGCCAAAACGTACCGATATAAAAAGCATTCTTATCTTAGGCGCAGGCCCAATTGTAATTGGTCAAGCTTGTGAATTTGACTACTCTGGTGCTCAAGCGTGTAAAGCACTAAGAGAAGAAGGCTATAGAGTTATATTAGTTAACTCAAACCCAGCCACTATCATGACTGATCCAGAAATGGCCGATGCAACATACATCGAACCAATTCACTGGGAAGTGGTAGAAAAAATTATTGAAAAAGAAAAGCCAGATGCTGTACTGCCTACAATGGGTGGTCAAACGGCATTAAACTGTGCGCTTGATTTAGATAAGCACGGTGTATTGGCAAAGCATGGCGTTGAGCTTATTGGCGCAACAGCCGATGCAATCGATAAAGCAGAAAACCGTGAGCGTTTTGATGTTGCTATGCGTAACATCGGCCTTGAATGTCCACGTGCTGAAATTGCCCATTCAATGGATGAAGCTCGCGATACCATGACCCGAATCGGCTTACCGTGTATTATTCGTCCTTCTTTCACAATGGGCGGCACCGGTGGCGGTGTGGCTTACAACATGGAAGAGTTTGAAGAAATTTGTGAGCGCGGTTTAGACCTTTCACCAACCAGCGAGTTATTAATTGATGAATCGTTAATTGGTTGGAAAGAATACGAAATGGAAGTTGTTCGTGACAAAAAAGACAACTGTATTATCGTCTGTTCTATTGAAAACTTTGACCCAATGGGTGTGCACACAGGTGACTCAATCACGGTTGCACCAGCACAAACATTAACCGACAAAGAATACCAAATTATGCGTAATGCCTCTATGGCCGTATTGCGTGAAATTGGTGTTGAAACCGGCGGTTCAAACGTACAATTTGGTGTAAATCCAGTTGATGGCCGTATGGTTATCATTGAAATGAACCCGCGTGTATCACGTTCATCAGCGCTTGCATCTAAAGCAACAGGCTTCCCGATTGCTAAAATCGCAGCTAAGCTTGCTGTAGGTTACACGTTAGACGAGTTACAGAATGATATTACTGGCGGTAAAACACCAGCATCGTTTGAGCCTTCAATCGATTACGTGGTAACAAAAATTCCTCGCTTTAACTTTGAAAAATTTGCCGGTGCAAACGACCGTTTAACAACGCAAATGAAATCAGTGGGCGAAGTAATGGCGATTGGTCGTAACCAACAAGAGTCATTGCAAAAAGCATTACGTGGTTTAGAAGTAGGCGCAACGGGCTTTAACCCAATTGTGGCGCTTGACGACCCGAAAGCAAAAGAAAAAATCATTCGTGAATTACGTGAGCCAGGTGCAGAGCGTATTTGGTACATTGCCGATGCAATGCGCCATGGTATGAGTGTTGAAGATGTGTTCGAACTGACTAAGATTGACCCTTGGTACTTAGTACAAATTGAAGACATCCTAAAAGATGAAGCTAAAATTTCAGAAGTCGGTATGGCCGGCTTAAATGCAGACTTCTTGCGTAAACTTAAACGCAAAGGCTTTGCAGATCCGCGTATTGCAGAAATTGCTGGTGTGTCAGAAGCTGAAATTCGTAAAAAGCGCCATCAACTCAATATTGTACCTGTTTACAAACGCGTTGATACGTGCGCCGCAGAATTTAGCTCAGACACTGCTTACATGTACTCATCTTACGATGAAGAATGTGAAGCTAACGCATCTGACCGTGATAAAATCATGGTAATTGGTGGCGGTCCTAACCGTATCGGCCAAGGTATTGAATTTGATTACTGTTGTGTACACGCAGCCCTTGCGCTTCGCGAAGACGGCTACGAGACCATCATGGTTAACTGTAACCCTGAAACGGTTTCTACCGATTACGACACATCTGATCGTTTATACTTTGAGCCAATTACGCTTGAAGACGTACTAGAAATTGTACGTGTTGAAAAGCCAAAAGGCGTTATCGTGCAGTACGGTGGTCAAACACCACTTAAACTAGCGCGTGAGCTTGAAGCTAACGGTGTGCCTGTAATTGGTACTTCACCTGATGCCATTGACCGTGCAGAAGACCGTGAGCGTTTCCAACAACTTGTTGAGCGTTTAGACTTACTGCAACCAGAAAATGCGACGGTTACCTCTACTGAAGAAGCACTACTTAAATCAGTTGAAATTGGTTTCCCACTGGTAGTACGTCCTTCGTACGTATTAGGTGGTCGTGCGATGGAAATTGTATACGATGAGCAAGACTTACGTCGTTACATGACCGAAGCCGTATCTGCATCAAATGAAGCGCCAGTATTACTAGACCGTTTCTTAGATAACGCGATAGAAGTTGACGTTGACGCAATTTGCGACGGCGAGCAAGTGATTATTGGCGGCATCATGGAGCATATTGAACAAGCAGGCGTTCACTCTGGTGACTCAGCATGTTCATTACCAGCTCACTCGCTAACGCAAGAAGTACAAGATGTAATGCGTAAGCAAGTAACTGATATGGCCCTTGAGCTTGGCGTAGTTGGTTTGATGAATACACAGTTTGCGGTTAAAGATGGCAAAGTGTATTTAATCGAAGTAAACCCACGTGCAGCACGTACAGTTCCATTTGTATCTAAAGCAACGGGTGTAGCACTTGCAAAAGTTGCGGCACGTTGTATGGCAGGTCAATCTTTAGCAAGCCAAGGCATTACTAAAGAAGTGATTCCACCGTACTACAGCGTAAAAGAAGTGGTATTGCCATTTGCTAAGTTCCAAGGCGTGGATCCTATCCGTGGCCCAGAAATGCGCTCTACGGGTGAAGTAATGGGTGTTGGTGATACTTTCGCCGAAGCGTTC
This sequence comes from Pseudoalteromonas sp. P1-16-1b, assembly GCF_001401785.1. Lineage (GTDB taxonomy): Bacteria > Pseudomonadota > Gammaproteobacteria > Enterobacterales > Alteromonadaceae > Pseudoalteromonas > Pseudoalteromonas undina. The sequence goes on from NZ_LKGQ01000017.1 coordinate 91,902, forward strand.
GCAAAAGCACAATTAGGTGCAAGCAACACTTTACCACGTGGTGGTCGCGCGTTACTATCTGTACGTAATAGCGATAAGCCACGTATTGTAGAACTAGCTAAAACCATGACAGACCTTGGTTTTGAGCTAGATGCAACAGGTGGAACAGCTGCTGCACTTGAAGATGCTGGAATTACGGTTCGCCGTGTAAATAAAGTATATGAAGGTCGTCCGCACATTCTTGATAGAATCAAAAATGGCGAGTATAGCTATATCGTTAATACCACCGAAGGTCGCCAAGCGATTGAAGATTCGAAGGTGTTACGTCGTGGTGCATTGCAGCACAAAACCAATTATACTACGACATTGAATGCGGCATTTGCTAACTGTACTGCTAACCAAGCAGATGACCGCAGTAAAGTGACGTCTGTTCAAGAACTACACCTGCGATTGAACTAAGGAAATGTGCCAAGGCCGTAACCACGGCCTTGGGATTAAGTGAGAAAAGTATGCAATCAATTCCAATGACAGTTCGTGGCGCAAAATTATTGCGCGATGAACTTAACGAATTAAAAACTGTTACCCGTCCAAAAATTGTATCTGATATTGCTGATGCACGTGAACACGGTGACTTAAAAGAAAATGCTGAGTATCACGCTGCGCGTGAGCAACAGGGTTTTTGTGAAGGCCGTATTCAAGAAATTGAAGCAAAACTTTCAAACATGCAGATGATTGACGTAACAAAGATGCCTAATACAGGTAAAGTGATTTTTGGGACTACAGTAACCATCGTTAATGTTGAAACCGACGCTGAAGTTAAATATCAGATTGTTGGCGATGATGAAGCAGATATTAAAAGTAATTTAATTTCTGTTAATTCACCAATTGCTCGCGGCTTAATTGGTAAACAAGCGGATGACGCTGTGATTATCAAAACACCAAAAGGTGATGTAGAGTACGAAATCATTGAGGTTGAGTATATTTAATTAGTTAACTCACTTTAACGTTTTATAAAAACCAGTGCTTAGTAATAAGCACTGGTTTTTTTATGCTTGGTTTTTATATTTGGTTTAGAATCGGTTGAATATTATTCATTGTTTGTAAATGTAGGCTATGTTGTTATGGTAGTAACCTATTCTTCAATAAGGAAATAATATGGCAAATATACTGTATCCGGCACCTTTAACAGTGGGATCTAAAATCGCCGTGTGTTCTTTATCAGCGGGGATCAAATCAAAATACCATCCACGGTTAGATATTGTCATTAATGGCTTAAAACATCGAGGTTATCAGATTGTTGAGGGGGAGTTTTTACGTCAAAACGAGCCGCGAACTCAACTTACAGCTAAGCAGCATGCCAAGCAATTAATGGACTTTTTATTAGATGATGAAATAGATGCGATTATGCCGCCAATGGGCGGAGAGCTGGCAATGGAAATATTGCCTCTGCTTGATTTTAGCGCAATTAAAAACGCTAAACCTAAATGGTTAGTGGGCTATTCAGATGTCAGTACGATTGCTTGTGCACTGACAGCAAAATGTAATTGGGCAACACTGCATAGCGCTAATTTAATTCAATTACACCCTGATGAAAAAGACCCGTATTGTTTACAAATTTTTGAAAGCCTAAGCTATGAGGCTAGCAGTGAGTTTGAGCAAGCCCCCTCGACTAACCATCAACATAGCAAGCCTGATTACGCACAAAACCCGAATGCATTATTTGATCACAGCGTTCCCACACAATGGCAATGTTTAAATTACACCGATAAGCGCAGTATTGAAATGTCAGGGCGGTTGTTTGGTGGGTGTCTTGATACGGTTGGGCTGTTACTTGATTCGCCTTTTTTAGCTCTGCATGAGTTTAAAAAGCACAATGCCTCGCAAGGTATTGTACTTTATTTAGAAAGCGCAGAGCTCACGCCAGCGACCGTTGCAAGGTTTTTATTGTCACTTAAATTAGCGGGCATGTTTGATGATATAAATGGGGTGATTATTGGTCGTCATGTGACCTTACAAGGGCAAGACCCAGGGTTTGATTATCGCCAAGGCTTAAATGCCGCTTTTGGTGGGTGTTTATTTCCGGTGATCATTGATGCTGATATTGGCCACATTCCTCCTAATTTAAACTTAGTTAATGGTGCATTATGCACTGTTACCGCAGATGTTGAACAAGGCAAAGTGCTCAGTGCATCTGTGGTCACAAAACTAGCCTAGTAATAATAAACTGCTCACTTACTATTTAAAGTGAGCAGTTATGATTTATAAAACCTGAATAATTTGTTCTTTGCTTAAACGTGATTTTGGCAGTTTAGCATTGTAGTCTTCTTCTGCGTCATGGTAGCCCAGCGCAAGTGCGACATCACAGATGTAGCCATCTAATTCGCTTGCGAACTCTTCGCCAATCAGTTGTGCATCAACGCCTTCCATCGGTGTGGTATCAATCCCTAAGCGCGCTGCTGCATGCATAGTATTGCCTAAAGCAATGTAGGTTTGTGCTTTAGTCCAAGCGGCATTATTACCCTGCTCATCGGTATTTAAATCCACAAACGCAAAGGCGCCAAAAGCTTGCTCGCGGTTTTCTGTTTGAGTTCGGCCATTTTTTATATCAGCATCAATTACTTGGCCATAGTTTTCACGGGTATATTGCGGATTATGAGCGAATAAAATAATGTGTGATGCCGCTTTAATGTGTGGCTGATTAAATTGAAACTTATTAGCAAAGGTACTGTGCATACGCTCTTTTGCGGCATCAGATTCAATCACAATAAATTTCCAAGGCTGTGAATTAATTGACGAAGGAGAAAGACGCATAGCATTATACAATACCGCTAAATCGTCTTGAGAAATGCGCTTTGTAGCATCATAACGTTTAGCGGTGTGGCGGCTTTCAAGATCGCGAATAATAGGGTGAGTCATAGTCTCTCCATAATAAAAAAGGGCTGATAAATAGTGTTCATTGAGTGTATGAGCAGCATAATACAATTTGCTTTATTTAAAATAAACAGCATAATTATTGAATCATTATCAAATAAAAATAGATAATATGCAGGTTGATGACTTAAAACTGATTTTAAAAGTAGCTGAGTGTCGAAGCATTACGCTAGCAGCAGCCAAGTTAGATATGCGCACAGCAACGGCCAGTGCTGCTATTAAGCGTGTAGAGTTGGCACTTGGCTGTGAATTATTTATTAGAACCACTCGTCATTTACGTTTATCTAGTGCAGGGGAGCGATACATTCCCCAATGCGAACAAGCTCTGGCCGTGCTTGAAACGGCAAGGCAAAACCTTAAAGGAGAACATGATGCCATTGAAGGGGAGTTACGGGTAGCTACCTCATCTGATTTAGGGCGCAACTTAGTGATCCCTTGGATTGATGAAGTCATGGATAAGTACCCAAGTGTGAGCTTGCGTACGCACATTAGCGATAGCAATATCGATTTTTTTCGTGATTCGGTTGATATAGCACTACGTTATGGCTCACCCAGTGATAGTAGTGTATATGGATTTAAAATTTGCAACGTACCGCGACTACTCTGTGCTACACCTACCTATTTAGCTAAATATGGTGAGCCAGAGCACCCAGATGATTTAGCGCAGCATCACGGATTATTTTACCAGCTGCAAGATATTATCAATAATGTGTGGGAATTTACCGACGGCGGAAAAAAATACAAAGTAAAAATGCAGGGCAGACGTGCCTCAAATGATGGCGATTTAGTTAGGCGTTGGTGTGTTGCAGGTAAAGGTTTAGCGGTTAAATCAGCGTTAGATATTGCCGATGACTTATTAAATAAACGCGTTGTTACTGTGATGAATAATTACCAGCATACCTGTGGTGAGCTGTGGCTCATTTGCCCAAGCAGGCAATCGATTACTCCCGCTGTACGACTATTGCGTGATGTGTGCAGAGAAAAAACCGCTCACTTATTGAATCAGCTAGTAAAGCAGGGGATTGTTGATAAACGCATATTAATTAACGAGTAACAAATACACGTTTAGTAACGTTAACTTAAATAGTTATTAAAAAATGCCAATCAAATCCTTTATGAGGAATATGTTTAGACTGAGGGAGGTACTTAGCTGTACCTTTTTTAAATATGATTATTAAATATCATCACGTAAAAGGCATAAAAACGAGTAATTTATAGTATTCATCATAGGATATTTTTAATTACTCAATTATATGTTGAGTAACATAGATAAAGCTAACCCAGTAATGAGTAATAAAAATCCGATAATCTGTGTTGCTATATCTCTTTTGCGAACGAGGGTTTGTGCTATAGGGCTAGTTAGTTTACGAGTAAGAGAGTTTGCAGGGATTAAGCGAGTGCTTGCAAAGCCCATAAAACAAAAGCCAAAACCAATGAGAAAGCTCGAATAGGTGGAGTCAATAATGCCACCAGTAAACGTAAATAAGGCGATCAAATAAAGTAACATACTTGGCCAATGTATTACTTTTTTTATTCATAATCAGTCCCTGATAATCCCTCATCAAACCCTAGTAAAAAATCTAATCCTACAAATGCAAAAGAAATAGTTATTGCACCTAATAGCATTAAATTGCGGTTATTCTTTTTGTAACCCAGAGTAGTCAATACGGCAAAGGCGATAAATAAGATAAGCTGAATTGTGCCCATGGTTAATCCTTTTAGAGCAAAGTTTAGAGTTAAGTTACCAGTAGGGAGAAAAACTGGCAAATAGTTTAATGCTATTTTTTAACTATAAATAAAAAGCTCGGCATAATTATGCCGAGCTTTTTTGGTTGGGATTTTACTGAATTAACTATTGGTCGTTGCTGGTTGGCCATCGACGATAGGGTCTTTGCCGCGCCACTTGCGGATCAGACGTTTTGTATCCTCAAGCGCAACGTACTGACACGGTATAAGAATAAGCGTTATTACTGTAGCAAACAGCACACCAAAGGCGAGTGATACGGCCATAGGTATTACAATTTTTGCTTGTAAACTGGTTTCCATAATAATGGGCATTACGCCAATAAAAGTAGTAACAGAGGTTAGTAATATGGCTCTAAAGCGACGCGCTCCGGCTTGCATTACCGCTTCTTTTATTGCCACACCTTCTGCACGGGCTTTGTTTACAAAATCCACCATAACAAGTGAATCATTAACCACTATACCGGCTACAGCGATAATGCCGAACATTGATAATCCGCTCATTGTCATACCTAAAGCCATATGACCGAACATAGCACCCACAACACCAAATGGGATCACCGACATAATGATCAGTGGCTGAGAATATGAGCGAAGTGGAATGGCCAGTAGCGCAAAAATAATCATTAATGAGATTGCAAAATCACGTAGTTGTTCATTAGCACTCTCCATCTCTTCTTGAATACGCCCTGCAACATTACTTTTTACTCCAGGGTAGTTTTTAAGCAGTGCTGGTAAGTAAACATCACGAATTTCTTGTGCAATGGCAAATGGCTCTACTTCGTCGCTATTGACCGCAGCCCACACATTAACAGTACGATTTGAGTTTTCACGTCTGATACTGCTTACGCCGTCAACTAGCTTGACTATAGCTATTTCACTTAAAGAAACTTCAGCGCCCGCAGGAGTGATAATACGCGTATCTTGAATGTTGCTTATCGAATTACGCTCGCTTTGCGGGTAGCGAATCATTACTTTGATTTCTTCACCTTCACGTAAAATACGCTGTGCTTCAAGGCCGTAATAGCTAAAGCTTACTTGAGAGGCCACATCAGCAAGGGTTAAGCCCATACTGTAAGCAAGTGGTTTTAAATCAAGTTGCACTTCGTCGGTGGCACTTTGCAGTGAGTCATTTACATCACCCACACCTTCCATACTTTGTAACTTAGCTTTTAGTTTGCTAGATACTTCTTTTAACTCGTCGGCATTTTTTCCTTCGAGTCTAAAGCTAACGTCGCCATCATCACGACCACCACCAAAAATACTATCTTGAATAGTGAGTGTTTTAAGCCCCGGTAGCGGCGGCATTTTTTCACGCCACATAGTGCTTAGCTCAAAGGTATCGATTGGGCGTAAGTGAGGCTCTACTAAAATGGCCATAATACTCGCATTAGTACGACCACGCAGACTAACAGACAAATCACGGATCATAGATTGGCCATACTGCTGCTCTAGTTCTTTGTCGACGCTCAGTAATACATTTTCTATTTTACGCGCTGTTTCAAGCGTGGCTTGCTCAGAAGAGGCAAGGTTCATTTCTAGCGATATACGCGGAAAATCATGCGGAATTTTAGGGTTTGGTACAAATTTAACCATTCCACCGGCAAAGAGTCCTGCACTGACAATTAAAATACATAAAAAGCCAATAATCACGGTATAGCGATAATGGATACAACGACCGATAAATGGAGTGTAATAATGTTCAACAAAATGCTTTAAGCCACTATCAACTGCATTACGTAATTTATGTAATGGGTTTTTAGGATTAGGCTTACGCGGGTTCATTGCTGCGATGTGTGCAGGTAAAATTAGTTTTGATTCAATCAGTGAAAAAATTAAGCATAAAATAATTACTACACCAATTGCTTTCGAAAACGCAGCGCTCGGCCCTGAAGCCATTGCTTGAGGTAAAAATGCAGCAATAGTGGTTAGTACACCAAAGGTTGCTGGCATGGCTACACGTTTTACACCACGAATAACGTTGTTAAGTGAGTGCCCATGTTTTTCAATTTCAGCACTGGCCGACTCACCTACAACAATGGCATCATCAACCACAATCCCCAAAACAATAATAAAGGCAAACAAAGACACCATATTAATAGTAATGTCTAAAAAGCCGATAGGCATAAATAAGAATGCCCCTAAGAAAGACACTGGTAGGCCCATCATTACCCAAAACGCTAATCTAAGAGGTAAAAACAGCGCTAATACCAGCATAACTAAAATACCGCCCCACACCATGTTATCGACCATCATGTCGAGGCGACCTTCAAGGTAGTAGGTTAAATCAACGATGGGTGATAACTTAACGCCTGCAGGAAGTTGATCGGCTTTGTCAGCTAGGTACTTTTTAAGGACTTTAGCAACAACGGTAATGTCTTGATCTTTTGAGGCATCAATTTCAAACGACAGTGAATTTTTGCCATTGTATTTAGAATAAAGTAAGCCTTCTTCAAAGCCATCATTAATGGTGGCTACATCGCCTAATTTAATTTGAGCACCGTCTGGTAATGTAATTAGCGGTAACTTTTCAAATTCACCGCCACGATAGGCTTGCTTTTCGACACGCATCGAAATGTAGCCAGTATCAGAGCGAATTTGACCAGCCGACATATTAGTAGAAAAGCTTTGCACCGCATTAGAAACATCTCTAAATGTGAGTCCGTATTCGCGAAGTTTATCAGGGCTAATTTCAATACCAATTTCGTAGTCTAAGCCACTGTAAAAATCAACTAGGTTTACATGAGGAAGGTTTTGTAATTCATCTTTAATATCATTACCAAGTTCTTTTAACTGGTAATAACTCATATCACCATAAAGCGCGAGTATCATTACTTCTTGTTGAAATTTTTCACGCTGAACAACAGGGCGTTCCATACCCGCAGGAAACGTATTAATTGAATCTACTTGCGCTTTTATTTCATCTAGCGCTTCTTTGGCGTCATATTTTTCTTCAATCTCAACCCAGGCTTGTGCATAGCCTCGATTAGAGTAAGTGATTAGACGTTTAATACCTTCGGTACCTTCAAGGTTTTCTTCAATTTTTATAGTAATGCCTTCTTCCACTTCTTGTGGCGCGGCGCCAGGGTAAATAGCTTGTATACTTACCCAGTTACTTTCAAATTGAGGAAAGGCTTGTTTACGAATTGTCAGCGCGGTTAATAACCCACCAATCAAGACAAAAATCATGATTAGGTTAGCAGCAACGGGGTTACGCGCAAACCACGCAATTAACCCTTTTTCATCAGTTGTGGTCATCGTTTACTCTCCTTTTAACGCAAGTTGAGTAACGTCTGGTTTGGTCACTGTATCTTCTATTTTTACTGCCATTCCTTCGGTTGGGTATTCAAGGGCAGAAGTAATCAGTTGCTCTCCCTCTGCTAAGCCCTGATTAGCGATGACCATGCCATCTTGTTCGCGAATAATATTGAGTGTTTTAAATGATAGAGTTAAATCATCGTTTAATACTGCAATTTTATTATTTTTAACCAGATGATGAGGGACGACAATAGCGCCATTAACGGCGCGGCCTTCAATTGTAGCGTTAATGTATGAGCCAAAACGAAGTGGCTGAACCCCTTCATATGGGGTTTGAAGTTGGGCAACCAAATAACTCATACGGCTTTTTTGATCAATCACACCTTCACTTCGTACCACTTTAGCCTGCCATGTGGTTTCTTTCCCTGCATATTGCGCATTAAATTCAACTGTTGCACCTATGCCACTATTATTAAGGTATTGCAGCTCTTTATCGGCAACAGGTAAACGCACCTCGGCGACCTCAGTTGAACTAAGAGAGCCAAAGCTATTACCAGGATTAACTACCGAGCCTAAACTAATACTGCGCTCGTTTATAATCGCATCGTAGGGAGCTTTAATATATGTGCGTTCTAAATTACGTTTAGCACGTTTTACACTTGCTTGTGCTGAGCGATATCGCGCCATTTTTTCAGCTAATTGCGGTTTACGTAAATACAGTGCTGATGCGGTAACATCGCTTGAGTCTGCTTTGATGCGTTCCCATTCGGCTTTAGCAACATGCGCTTGTGCGCGTTCAATCTCAAGCGCTGAACTTGCTTGGGCAAGGCCAGCTTCTGCTTCAATTAAATCAGCTTCGTAATCATTTGGATCAATTCGTGCTAAAATGTCGCCTTGCTTTACAAAGGCACCTTCAACAAATTGTCCTGCAACTGAAATAACTTGGCCACTCACCTGAGCAATCAATTCAGTGCGGTCTTTTGGTTGTACAATACCGTACGACTTTACATCGAGGGTTATTGCATCAAGGTGAACTGGTTGTGCTGCAACCAAAGGACGCATGTCTTGGGGGGGCTTTTCTTCAGGTGGCTTTTTCATTGCAGAAAAGCCTGCTGCGAGGCCAATGCCACCAACAAGGACCACGATCGGAAGTATTATTTGTTTTTTAGTCGCCACAGGGCATTCCTTCATAAATTGTGCTGATGGACTAATGATACGCAATAAAATGTTTACAGTGTATTTGAAGATGTAACAAGTCATTGCACAAGGCGGTTACAAATAGAACGAAATACGCTATTTATGTACAAAGCAGCAACAAAAAAATTGAAATTTATTACTGAGGTTAGAATGAAAACACAATCAATGGCGTGCCGTTTAGGCTGTGGAGCATGTTGTATTGCGCCGAGTATTAGCTCGCCAATTCCAGGTATGCCAAACGGTAAAAAGGCCGGAGAACGTTGTATTCAGCTGGATGAACGAAATTTGTGCAAGTTATTTGGTGATGAGTCGCGCCCTAAAGTGTGCAGTGACTTTAGTGCCACGTTAGATGTATGCGGGACGACTAATGAGCAAGCATTAACGTTAATTACCGAATTAGAGCAATTAACCTAATTTATTGTATTAAATACACATATATTTACAATTAATACGCTTGAAAAGTGTTGATAACCTGAACTCCGGATAATAAATCCATCTCAAGCAGCTATTTTCAGCGCTAACTGCGTTGAATTTACTTGCAATAGGCTAGCTATTGACGCGTAATTTCG